>NZ_JAZDCU010000008.1:0-251649 GCF_036324085.1 Pseudomonas auratipiscis | reverse complement strand
GCGCGCATTCTACGCTTTCCTCAGAGTGTGTCAAGCGTTTATTTTGAAGTTTTTCAGAATTTCTCTTTCAACTTCAATCGCTTAAGCTAAAAGCAGTTTCGAACTGCTCGTTAGCGGGAGGCGAATAATACAGCATTCAAATACCGGGTCAACCCCTGCCTGGAAATTCTTTTTCCTTATCAAAGCACCGGGTTGCCACTATAGATACTGACTGACTGCTTTTGGCCCCTGCTGACCAAGCGCTTACGATTGCCTTAAAGCGCAGCATCGCAAATAATGAGACATATTATCATTTGCAGCGATCAATCATGGACGCAGGGGTCAAAGCTTCAACACCACTGGATGTCGAGCATCTGTACGGCGAGCATCATAGCTGGCTGAAAGGCTGGATACGTTCGCGTATAGGCAATAGCGCCGATGCTGCGGACCTGGCTCAAGACACCTTTATACGTATGCTGACCCTGCGCAGCACGCCCCTCTTGCGCGAGCCACGGCATTACCTGGCGACCATTGCGCGCGGGCTATTGATAGACAAGGCCCGACGTCAAACCCTGGAACGGGCTTATCTGGACGTACTTGCCACTCGCTCTGAACCGTTGCAGATATCACCGGAAACGCATCACCTGATCATTGAGTCGCTGATGGCCATCGACGCATTGCTCGATGGTCTTGGGGCACGCACTCGGAAAATCTTTCTGCTGGTTCAGCTCGAAGGCCTTAGCTACGTGCAAGTGGGCAAACAGTTGGGACTATCGGTTACGACAGTGAAAAACCATCTGGCAAAGGCGCTGATGCAATGCATTCTGTTGATGGGCGATTGAGCGGTGCACATATCGATGCGCCGACCAAGGAGCATTTGCAAGCGGCAGTACAGTGGTATCTGACGCTCAACGACGCCGATGTCAGCGGCGATCAGCGCACGGCCTGGCAGCGCTGGCTTGGCGCTGACCCCCGACACGCAAATGCCTGGGCGCGAATCGAAAAGCTCCAGCAGCAATTGCGCGGTGTAGCGCCCGATGTGGCCTTGCCAGTGTTGTCGCATATGGGCGTGCAGCGACGCCAGGGCCTGAAGATGCTGATGGTGCTGGCCGCCGGCGCCACGGCTTTTGCAGGTTACCGCGCCTCCCCCTACAGTGCGGATTTCGCCACCGGCACCGGCCAGCAACGCCGCGTGACCCTGCCCGATGGCAGCAACCTTGAGTTGAACACCGATACCCGTGTGGACATCGCATACAGCCTGGAGGAACGATTGATTCTGCTGCGACACGGCGAAATCCTCGTCACCACCGCAGCAGATCGTGCCCCCACTCGGCCGTTGTCGGTACAAACGCCGCACGGCCGTATCCTGGCCCTGGGCACTCGATTCGATGTACGTCTGCAGCAGGGCTTCAGCAGTGTCGAGGTGCAAAAGCACGCAGTAGAGGTGCGCGCTCTGGACGCCCCACTTCAAGTACAAAGAGTCGAAGAAGGGCAAGCGCTGACCTTCGGTACTTCCCAGCTCGGTAAGCTGCGCCCGAGTCCTGTCGGCAGTAGCGCCTGGAGCCAAGGTTTGTTGGTGGCCGTGGACTGGCGACTGGCAGACTTTGTCGCCGAGTTGGCTCGCTATCGCCGGGGATATCTCGGGTGCGCCGATAACGTCGGCGATCTGCGCATCTCCGGCGCTTTCCGCCTGGACGATATCGATGGTGTGCTGGCCAACCTGCAGGTTTCGCTCCCTGTGAAAGTGCGGCGCTTTTCCAGGTATTGGGTGCGGGTCGAGGCATAGTCGGCGCGCCTACCTGCGAATAACAATAAATCTCGTCTTGCCGATTCCTTTTTTCGTTCGGCTCATCAGTAGAGCGGTTAATCAGCCGCCTTTACTGCAACGGCATAGGAAGCGCAACATGAGCCACCCAAGTCCCCTCCAGAAGACCGCATTGCGGCTGAACCTCAATGGTGCGTTATTGCGCATGAGCCTCGGCGCTGCCTTGTGCTCCGCCGCCATTGCGCCTTGCGCCTGGGCGCAACAAACCACTGAACAGCTCGACTACAACATTGCGGCCGGGCCCTTGGGAACCGCGCTCAGCCAATTTGCCGCAGCAAGTGGGGTGACCTTATCGTTCGGTTCAACGCAAACCCAGGGCCTGGTCACTGCGGGAATCAAGGGCCGCTACTCATTCAATGAGGGCGTTACCCGACTGCTGGCCAACAGTGGGCTGCAGCTGCGTCAGGAGGGGGCGGGACGCTTTAGCCTGGTCAAGACGCCATCCGGCTCGGCCCTGGAGCTGGGCACCACCAACATCACCGGTGGATACCTGGGCGCTACCACCGAAGACACCGGTTCCTACACCACTGGCCCCATGCAAACGGCAACCAAACTTGCGCTGTCCATTCGCGAAACACCGCAGTCGGTCACGGTCATTACCCGTCAGCGCATGGATGACCAGAACATGAAGTCGCTGGAGGATGTGCTGAAAAGCACCCCGGGCATCGCCGTCACCAAAGATGGTCCGCAACGCTCGACCTTCTACTCCCGCGGCTTTGCCGTGGAAAACCTGATGACCGACGGCCTGGCCAACGATCTCTCGCACTACCTGACCCGTGACATGAACTCCTCGCCCGACATGGCGATTTTCGACCGGGTGGAAGTGGTCCGTGGCGCAACTGGCATGATGCAAGGCTCCGGCAACCCCGCGGCAGCGGTCAACATGATCCGCAAACGCCCGACCGCCACACCGCGCGTGAGCATCACTGGCAGCGCCGGCAGCTGGGACAACTACCGCACCGAATTTGATGCCTCCAATGCACTCAATGAAAGCGGCACCCTGCGCGGCCGCGTGGTCACCGCCTACCAAAGCAAAAACAGCTTTCAGGACTTTGTCAGCTCCGAGCGCTCGGTGTTTTACGGCATTACCGAGGCGGACCTGAACGAAGACGCCACTTTCACCTTTGGCATCAGTAACCAGAACTCCAACTACAACGGCGCCTGGGGCGGCCTGCCGGTTGCCGCCGATGGCAGCGACCTGCACCTCAAGCGCTCCACCTATCTGGGTAGCAACTGGGAATTCTGGGACCAAGACAACACCACCGCCTTCACGCGCCTGGAATACCGCTTCGCCAATAGCTGGAAAATGCTGCTGGCGGCCAGCAAAAGCTGGTCGGACCTGAGCATGGCCGGTTCCATTCCGGAACGAATGGGCGACAACTTTGACCAATTCGGTCAGTACATCGGCAGGTACGACTACGACGACCAGCAGAGCAGTTACGATGCTTATGTAACCGGCCCCTTCTCGCTGCTCGGCCGCACCCATGAATTGGTCGTCGGCGCCAGCAAGCGCGACTTGACGTTCAAGGGCAAGGGCCTGGCCACTTCGCTCGATACCCATACCGACCTGCACAACCCCAGCGGTATTCCCAAGCCAGACTTGAGTGCCAATCCCTGGAAACAAGACCGCACCAGCGAGCAGGAAGGCGCCTATGTCACCACACGGTTGAGCATCAGCGAAGACTTGAAATTGATCCTCGGCGCACGCCTGGACTGGTACGAGTTTGATGTAGATACCAGTTGGAACGGCAAGACCTCAGCCAGCAGCCTGCCGAACAAAGTCACCCGCCATCTGACTCGCTATGCCGGCGCTGTCTATGACCTGGACCAGAACCACTCGATGTACATCAGCTACACCGACATCTTCCGCCCGCAAACCGAGCTTGACGCTCAGAGCAACGCGCTCAAACCCATAGAAGGGAAGAACTACGAGATCGGCATCAAGGGCGAATACTTCGACGGCAACTTGAATGCCAGCGCGGCGATCTTTCGCATCGATCAAGAAAACCGCGCCAAGGAACTCAACCCCAACCAGTGCAATCCAGTGGGCAGCACCTGTTTTGAAGCCGCTGGGGAAGTGCGCAGCGAAGGTTTCGAACTGGAAGTGAATGGCTCATTGATGCCCGGCTGGGAATTGGGCGCCGGCTACACCTACGCCGCAGCCAAGTACACTAAAGACACTGATCACAATAATGTCGGGCGCTTGTTCAGCACCAACATTCCGCGGCATATATTCAAGGCGTTCACCACCTATCAACTACCGGGGGAACTCCAACGCTGGACGATCGGTGGCGGTCTCTCTCGACAGAACACTGTCTACAACAAAGGCAGCAACGATTACCTGACCACGTTCGACTATCGCATCGAACAAAAGGCCTACACCGTCGTCGACCTGATGAGCAGTTATCAGGCTTCGGAAAACGTGAACATACGCGTGAACCTGAACAACGTCTTCGACAAGACCTACTACCAGGACATCAGCTCCAACACCGACTATGGCAACAGCCTGTACGGCGAGCCGCGCAATGCGATGGTGACTGTTCGCTGGTCATTGTAATGGGGTAGCACACGGCTGAAATCGCGAAGGTTACCAACATCGCCAGCGTCACCAGAGCCTGACAAATTCTTAACCTGAAGATCCAGTTAGTTGGGAATGCAAGCCACCTATTAACAGCAGAAAAACAAAACCCCCTGTTACGTCAGTAACAGGGGGCTTGGACTGATCCGGAAAAGGACCAATCGGGTCACTTCTAAACTTACTGCTGTGGCAGCTTGTCGATAGGACCGCAACCACCAATAATCTTAGAAACGGAAACCGAAGGGTGGAACAGGTAGTCGTAGGTGCAGTTTTTTGGCTGGTTGTAAACTTGGCCAGTGCAGCCCGACAGCAGAGCAACGCCCGAAACCAGGGCAACAGCAACAGATGCTTTCAACAGCTTTTTCATACTAAGTCCTTTAATTTATGAAACACCGCCCTAATAGCGGCGGCGCGATTATACGGAAAACTTGTAAAACTCACCAGTCAGCAATGGACCCGCTCTAGAGCGCCTTTGCAACCAGACTAATCTGCCATGCCATGTCGCAATCGGACTCGGCGACGGCGCGCTCGACAAACACTCCCGCCCATACTCGTAGGTACTGTGACCAGGCCTTTTTCAACCGTGCGTTCGTCGTGATGACTGATCGACTAGAGCAACTGCGCGTTTCAGCTATGCCGCTTTCAAGGTGTTCGAAAGGGAAGGATTGATGTTCGCCTAACGGTCAGTCAGCACGCCCCAAGATCAAACAAAGAGAATAAGCATAATGATCAGCCTGGGCTCCGAAGATTCGAAAGGTCAGTTGGCGCAAGGTTTCAAACCTCGCCACGTCACCATGCTTTCCATTGCCGGTATTATTGGTGCGGGGCTATTCGTCGGTTCCGGACATGCAATTGCCGCTGCCGGTCCCGCTGCAATCCTGGCTTACTTTTTGTCCGGCATTCTGGTCATCCTGGTCATGCGTATGCTTGGCGAGATGGCCGTCGCCAATCCTGATACCGGCTCTTTTTCCACTTACGCCGACCAGGCTATCGGGCCATGGGCGGGTTTCAGCATTGGTTGGATGTACTGGTGGTTCTGGGTGCTGGTCATTCCAATTGAAGCGCTTGCTGCAGGGCATGTACTCAACGCCTGGTTTCCTGGGGTCGAGTCCTGGTTGTTTGCACTGATCTCCATCATCGCCCTGGCCGCCACCAACTTATTCAGTGTTGCCAAGTACGGTGAGTTCGAATTCTGGTTCGCGATGTTCAAGGTGCTGGCAATCATCGCCTTCATTGGCCTGGGCGCTGCGGTGCTGATGGGCTGGGTGCCAGAGCGGGAGGTCAGTGGGTTTAGCCAATTACTGGAGGAACACGGCGGCTTCGCACCTAACGGCGCTTCGGCCGTGGTAGGGGCCTTCATCACCGTAATGTTCAGCTTCATTGGTATCGAGGCGGTTACCATTGCCGCGGCTGAATCACAAAGTCCGGCAAGGAACATCGCCAGGGCTACCCGTTCGGTCATCTGGCGGATCGGCGTGTTTTACCTACTGTCGATTTCCGTAATCATTTCCATCGTGCCCTGGAACGATCCTTTGTTGGCGTCGGTGGGTTCCTACCAGCGAGCGCTGGAATTGATGAACATTCCCCACGCCAAGTTCATGATGGATGTGGTGGTACTGGTCGCGGTGGCCAGTTGCATGAACTCCTCGATTTACATTGCCTCTCGCATGCTCTATTCGCTGGGCAAGCGTGGCGAGGCGCCCAGGCAGGTTAAGGTCACCTCGAAAGTCGGGGTACCAAGAACTGCCGTGATCGCCAGCACCGTGCTCGGTGCCGTGATCACCGTAGTCAGTTACTTCGCCCCGGCTGGGTTGTTCCAGTTCCTGCTGGCCAGCTCCGGCGCCATTGCCTTGCTGGTGTATCTGGTTATCGCCATTTCACAGCTGCGCATGCGCGCAAGGCTGCGGCGCCAAGGGGTTCAGCTCAACTTTCAGATGTGGCTGTTTCCGTGGCTCACGTATGCGGTGATCGCCTTTATCGTCGCAGCGCTCGGGGTCATGTTGGTGACCCCGGAGCACCGCGCCGAAGTCACCACTACCATCGGCCTGGCGCTGGTGATTTCCTTGTTCGGCATTGTACTGACCCGCCAGCATGGGCAGCCTGCACGCGTGCGCTCTACCGCTCAGTGAACACCTGGGCTCATACCATCGGCAGTTGGTGGGTTACGCAATGAATACCGCCCCCACCCGCCGCAATGGCGTCGATATTGAGCTGTACCACATCACGGTCCGGGTACAGTTCAGTGAGCAAGTCGTACGCTTTGGCGTCGGCGGCTTTATCCCCGAACTGCGGAGCAATGACTGCGCCGTTGATAACGAAGTAGTTGATGTAACCGGCCGCAAAATCCGGGTTGTCCTTGCTGAAGCGGTTGCGGCGCGGATTCAGTGGCGGTGACACCGTGTATATCTTGAGCTTGCGGCCATCGGCGTCGGTCGCGTTCTTGAGAATTTCCAGGTGCTTCTTGGTTACCTTGTGATCGTATGAATCAGGGTCGGTATCGAGGTTGGCAATAACGACGCCAGGGCTGACAAAACGCGCATAGAAATCGACATGCGCATCGGTGATGTCCTTGCCCTTGATCCCCGGCAACCAAATGATCTTGCGCAACCCCAGTTGCGCCTTGAGTTCCTCTTCAACCTCGGCCTTGCTCCAGCCACGGTTGCGATTGGCATTGATCCAGCTGCTTTCGGTCATGATGCCCGTACCGTGACCGTCCACTTCGATGCCACCACCCTCACCTACCAATTCGCTGCGCTGATAGGTGGCCTCGGCGTTGTTCGCTACCAGCCTTGCCACCCGAGCGTCAAAGGCGTGTTGTTGCTTGTTGCCCCAACCATTGAAGTTGAAATCGACCGCACCCAGGTCGCCTTGCTCGGTGATGACAAAGTTGGCGCCGATGTCACGCATCCAGATGTCATCCAGTTCGGTGACGACAAAGGTGGTGTTCTTGCTTCCACACAGCTCCTTGGCCAGCTCCCGTTCATGGGCACGGCACAGCACAACCACAGGCTGGTAGCGAGCGATGGTGCTGGCGATCCGGCCGATCGCTTCTTGCACGTCACCGGTGAAGTCTTCCCAGATGGCTTCTTGGGCTCCAAACGATACGAAGGCGCATTGCTGCTTATCGCCCTCGTCCGGCATGAACCAGTGACCTTTACCGGCTGCCAACGCCCGTGGGGTGCCGAAACCAAAGCCCATTGATGCAACCAGACCCAGACCGGCGGCCGCTGAAACCTGCTGTATAAACTCACGACGCGTTGGCATCTGTATGTCTCTCGATCAAATCAATAACAGTGAACGGGCGCCACGCCGTTAGTTGCTGGACGCCGTTTTGAATTTGGTCCACACCCGCATCCGCGCACGCATGTCGGATTGAGGAATGTCCTTGCCTGTCACCAGGCGCTCGAAGGCCTCTTCAGCCGGATAGATGTCCGGGTTGTTGCGCATCTGCGGATCGACATCCGGGCGCGCCTTGGCGTTCGAGGTGGGGTAACCGGTAAAATTGCTGATGGCCGCCATGTTTTCCGGACGCATGACGAAGTTGATAAAGGTATAGGCGTATTCCGGGTGTTTGGCATCGACCGGAATCGCCATGTTGTCCATCCATACCGTGGTGCCTTCACGCGGGATGCGGTACTGGAAGCTGACTTTCCTGGACGCTGAGTCGGCCGTGCGCTGAGCCTGGGTCATGTCGCCGCTGTAGCCGAGCGACAGGCACAAGTTGCCGTTGACCAGGTCAGTGACCGGTTGCGACTGGAACTTGCGGATATACGGCCTGATCTTGAGCAGCAGTTCACTGGCCGCAGCGAGGTCTTCCTTCTTGGCACTGCGCGGATCGCGGCCCAAGTAATTAAGTACCACCGCCAGGGCTTCGTCCGGCGAATCGATCATCGAGATCCCGCAGTCGGCAAATCTGGCTGCCAGCTCCGGCTTGAACAACAAATCCAGGCTGTCCACCGGTGCATCCGGCATGCGCTTGCGAATCTGCTCATCGTTGTACGTCAGACCGATGGTGCCCCAGGTATAAGGCACTGTCGCCTTGCTGGCGTGCGGATAATGAGTACGCAGCTTCTGCAGGCCCGGCTCCACATCGGCCAGCGCGGTTATCTTCGAGCGGTCCAGCTCCTGCAGGCTGCCGGCACGCATCAGTCGCTCCGCCACGGTGTCGCCAGGAAAGATCAGGTCGTAGCCGCTGCCGCCGGTCATCAACTTGGCTTCCAGCACTTCGCTGCCGTCCATCACGTCGTAGATCACCTTGATGCCAGTCTCGGCAGTGAACTTGGATAGCGTGTCCTCGGCAAAGTAATCAGCCCAGTTGTATAGGCGCAGGGTCTTTTCCTCAGCGTGTGCCGTGGTCAAGGTGGCCCCCAGCGCGAAGCCCAGGGTAACGAGCAAACGTTTATGGCTGATGTTCATATCAAACCCCTTGAGTCTTCCAGCACGCATTGACTTGACGACCATCGAGCCCCAGAAGCGCTGCATACATTTCCGGGCGGCGGTCGCGGTAAATACCCCAGGTAAGGCGCTCTTCACGCATCGCCGCCAGGTCCAGTTGCTGCACCAGCACACCAGAAGTATCGCGGTCGGCTTCGGCCAGCATCTTGCCTTTGTGGTTGCTGATAAAGGACGAGCCATAAAAGGTCATCTGCAACTCGGGATCGGTGGTCGCGGCCTCAAGCCCCACACGGTTGGAGGCAACCACGGGCAAGATATTGGCCGCTGCATGTCCGCGCATTGCCATCTGCCAGTGATCCCGCGAATCCAATTCCGTGGCACCCGGCTCAGAGCCGATGGCGGTCGGGAACAACAACACCTCGGCGCCCATCAGCGCCAGGCAGCGTGCAGTTTCGGGGAACCACTGGTCCCAGCAGATGCCCACGCCCAAACGTCCATATGCACTATCCCAGACGCGGAAGCCGGTATCGCCAGGGCTGAAGTATTCCTTCTCCTGATAGCCGATGGCGTTGGGGATATGGGTTTTGCGGTACACCCCCAACAGACGGCCGTCGGCATCAGCCACACTCAGCGAATTGAAGTAGGCATTACCAGCCTTTTCGAACCAGCTCAGCGGCAGTACTACGCCCAGCTCTGCAGCCAATGCGGCAAAGCGCTTGAGTACCTGGCTGTGTTGATATTCCTCGGCCAGGGCCAAATGTTTGTGATGCTGTTCGATGCAAAAATAGGGCGTGGCGAACAATTCTTGCAGCAGGATTACCTGGGCGCCCTGGGCCGCCGCCTGACGCACCAGTTGTTCGGCCTGATCAAGATTGTGTTGCAAATTCCAGGTGCAAGGCATCTGCGTAGCAGCAACGGTCAACATGCTCATGCATCACCCCTTCATCGGCCAGGCAGGTTGCTGTTGAGTGATGCAGTGCACGCCCCCACCACCGTGGGCCAGATGGTTGATCTGCACCGGAACCACTTCACGTCCAGGGAACGCCTTGGCCAATACCTCGGCAGCCGCATGGTCCGCCTCGATGCCGTAGGCCGGCATGATGATGGCGCCATTGGCAATATAGAAGTTGGTGTAAGAGGCGCAAAACACCTCGGCATCGACATCCACCGCCTCGCTCGCTTCGTACAGCTCGTGCATTTCAAACCTGCGACCCTGGGCATCGGTGGCCAGCTCCAGCGCCCGACGGTTTTCCCGAGCGACTTGGCCATACACCGAACTCTGGTCGCGGGTCGCATCGACCAGCAACACGCCAGGACGAGCGAACGCGCAGACGCCATCAACGTGACCATCGGTCATGTCGCCAGTAACGTAATCTGGGTCGCCCGGCAGCCAGATGGTTTTTTTGATACCCAGAAAGCGCGAGAAAATCTCCTCGATCTCGACCTTGGTCGTTCCCGGATTACGGTTAGGGTTGAGCAACACCGACTCGGTGGTAATCAACGTACCCTCGCCGTCCACATGAATTGCCCCGCCTTCGTTGCTCAAGGCCGTGCCAAAGCAGTCCAGGCCAAGCGTGTTGAGCACACGCCGCGCCAGGCCTTCATCCAGGTCATGCGCCGACTTGCCGCCCCAGGCGTTGAAGCGCCAACTGACACCGGCCAACCCAAACTGGGGATGGCAAACAAAGCTTGGACCCGAGTCGCGGCACCAGCTGTCGTTCACCGCCAGCTCGATCAGCTCGATGTTCGCCCCACAGAGTTTGCTGGCACTGGCGCGGGCGGAGGGATCGACCACCATCTTGACCGGTTCGAAGCGCGCAATCGCATTGGCAACACGGGCAAAGTCCACCTGAACTTGCTCCAGCGTCACTTTCCAGCCGGACTCCCACAACTGTTGGTTGTGCGGCCAGACCATCCAGGTCGCTGCATGGTTCACCCACTCTGCGGGCATGAACCAACCACTGTTCAGATCGTCATTGCGCTGCATGCTTCCCACCTTTCAGTTAAGGGATATTAATTACTGAAAACCGCTGCTGCGGTAAGAAAGTCCATGCTATGGCTTCATAAATGCGCAAACAAACGATAGATTTAGCCGACAACTGATCAGTAGAGCTAATCAATGCTAAAGCACTGGCCTCCCCTGAATGCCCTGCGTGGCTTCGAAGCTGCCGCTCGCCTGGGCAGCTTTCACAAGGCAGCCGAAGAGCTGCATCTCACCCAATCGGCGATCAGCCAGCAGATACGCAGCCTCGAAACATTCCTGGAGCAACCGTTGTTCTTTCGCAGCGGTCGCAGCGTGAGCCTTACCGATGCCGGCTACGACCTGCAAAGCACCACCCAGGCGATGCTGCAGCAACTGTCCGTGGGTATTCGTCGTCTGGAGCAATACCGCAAGCCCAACCAACTGGTGGTCAACACCACACCAGCGTTTGCCCGCCACTGGTTGCTGCCGCGCCTGGGCGACTTTCATCGCCAGCACCCCGAAGTTGACCTATGGTTGTTCACCAGCTTCGAACCACCGGACATGGCCACACAAACCATCGACCTGAGCATTCGCGACGACCTCAGCGCCCAGGCTGAATGCAGCCACCTGACCCTGTGCCGTGATCGCCTTTACCCGGCCTGCCATCCTGATTTGCTCAACACGCCCAAGGAGCAGCGCACCACCTTG
Organism: Pseudomonas auratipiscis; assembly: GCF_036324085.1. Taxonomy (NCBI): domain Bacteria; kingdom Pseudomonadati; phylum Pseudomonadota; class Gammaproteobacteria; order Pseudomonadales; family Pseudomonadaceae; genus Pseudomonas; species Pseudomonas auratipiscis. Next base: position 240,201 of record NZ_JAZDCU010000008.1, on the reverse strand, counting down.
CATGGCGAACGCGAAATGGACTGGAGTCACTGGGTAATAGAGGGCGGCGAAGATGTCGGCCAACGCAGCAATGGCCTGAACTTCTCCGACCCAGGCCTGTTGCTCGATGCCGCCTGCGCGGGCCATGGAATTGCCCTGGTCAGCCAACTTCTGGCGAACCAGGCAAACAGCCAAGGGTTATTGCAGCCGCTGTGCACACAAACCGTACGCGGGCCTGACTGGAGCTGCCTGATACATCGCGATAGCGAGAAGAGCCCGTTGACGCGGAGTTTTAGTACTTGGTTACAGGCTAGCCTGCAAGTTGATGGCGATTGATGATGTGGCGTTGTATGCGGCATCGCCAAAAGGTCGATTCCCAGGGCGCGAATAACTCTCAGCACCGTGTCGAAACGAGGCTTCGCACCTGGAGACAATGCCTTGTAGAGGCTTTCACGACCTAACCCACTGGCAACGGCTACCTGAGCCATGCCACGAGCTTCGGCAACATACCCAAGCGCTCTGATGAGCTCGCAGGCTTTGCCAATGCCTACAAAGTGCGGGTAATACCGTTCCATGTGGGAGCCCGCGTTGCCGGGGCTGCAGATGAAGACGCGGCCCTGGTATGGGCCGCGCATTTTCCAGGAGAGATGGCTAAAGCCATTATCGATGATGTGGTTCTGTAGGCTTATCGCGCGAAGAAGAACGGACGAATACGCACGCCAACCACGTTGCCCGCATACGCCGCAATCAACCATAACCAGCCATGCACGCTACCGGAGGCAATACCGCTGAAGTACGCACCGATGTTGCAGCCATAGGCCAGGCGCGAGCCGTAACCCAATAGCAGTCCGCCAATAACCGCAGCTACCAGTGATCGCAAGGGAATGTTCAGGTTTGGCGCAAAGCGACCTGCCAAGCCTGCGGCCAGCAGCGCACCGAGGACAATGCCGATGTCCATCACCGTGGTGACATCCTCCCACAGTGGCGAAGCCAGGGCCTTGGCATTGGCCGGTACTTGCCAGAACGCCCAACTGCCGACGTCTACGCCCAGGCCGCCAAGGGTTTTTGCGCCCCACAGGGCGAATGCCGAGGTGATGCCCCATGGTCGCCCGGCCAGTGCCAGGGTTGCGTAATTGAGCAACGCCAGGGCCACGGCGCCCCACACCAGCGGCCATGGGCCACGCAGAAAACGACGCAGGCCCTGGTGCTCACTGGGAGGCGCAGTTTCCAGCAGACCGTGACGGCGCTTTTCCAACACCACTGTGGTCCATGCAATTACCGCGAATACCGCCAGGCTCACCAGCACTGCCGGCAGCAGGCCAAAGGACTGAACAATCGAGGTAGCCGGAAACGATGGCAGCGAGAACCACCAATCGACGTGATGGGTGGCCGATACTGAACCGATGATAAAAAACAGCAGGGTCACCAGCATCCGTGCGTTGCCGCCGCCGACGGTGAACAAGGTACCGGAAGCACAGCCACCGCCCATCTGCATGCCGATGCCAAAGATGAAGGCACCAAACGCTACCGAAACCCCGGCCGGAGCCACCAGTCCTTTGACCGGCTGACCGAACAGCGTGCCGGCATCCAGCGCCGGAAAGAACAGCAACACGGCGATGGTCAGCATGACCATCTGCGCCCGTAACCCTGCCCCGCGGCGTTCGTTGATGAACACGCGCCAAGCCGAGGTAAAGCCAAAGGCGGCGTGATACAGGGTGAGCCCCAAGGCGGCGCCGACGATCAACAACAACACCTGGTTGGTGCCGACATAAGCCTTGAGGAACAGGGCGCCGATCAGCAGCAGCGCCATGGCGAACAGCGGCGCACCGAGGCGACGTTCAGGCACGATGGGAACAGAAAGACTCATGACAATATCCGCGTGGCGATTTTTCAGTTGGCGATTGTACCTGCGCAAGCCAGCAGGCAGTGTAGGATTCCTGACACCCTCCCCCATCAGCGAGCCACCTTATGCAACTGACTCATCGCCCAGTCCAGGCCGCGGACATCGCCGCCATCTGCTGCTTTCCCCAAGGCCCCGACGAGCTGTTCTACATGTTCCCCAAGGCCAATTACCCACTGACGCCAGCGCAATTGAGTGACGCAATTACACAGCGAGCCGGCTCGACAGTGGTAGAAGGCGATGGGACGGTGCTGGCATTCGCCAACTTCTACAAGGCCGAGCAAGGCGGTGTCTGCGCCTTGGGCAATGTGGTGGTAGCCCCTGCGGCCCGGGGTCATGGCGTAGCGCGCTATTTGGTGCAGAGCATGATCGACCTGGCCCGCAGGGAGTTCGATGCCCGCGAAGTATGGGTATCGTGCTTCAACAGCAATACTGCCGGCTTGTTGCTTTATCCACAGCTGGGCTTTGAACCCTTTGCCATCGAGGAGCGCCAAGGGCCTGGCAATACGCGGATAGCCTTGGTGCAGATGAAGCAGATGTTGTGAGCTACCAACGCAACCAGCGCGGCCCGAGCAACGCGCCTAGCAGCGTGGGAATGGCCATGCCCAGCACATACCAGACGCCCCAGAACGGCACCTCCATCTCTGGGCAATGCAGGCAGTAGGCCAAGGTCGCAGTGGCGCTCGCCAACAAACCGGCCACTGCACCCGACAGGCGCAACTGAGTAGGTGCAAACTCGCGCAAGACACGAATCAACGCAAAGAAGCCCGGCACCGACAACAACACAATGTTGAACGCACAGCTGCGCCAGGTCTGGCCGAAGATCATGCTCAATTGCTGTTCTTCAGGCACACCGCTCAATACCAGCAACGTCACCGCCCAAACCCCAAGCACGGGCGCGCCAATCCCGCCCCAGCGCAGGCCAACCTCAAGGCCAGGACGTGCCAACCGGTTGAAGACCAGTAGCGCAGCAACCATCAAGCTTGCCGGCAAGGCGATCTTGCCCCAGAACAACGGTGTTGCCGCCACCACGGCAAGATCGGCACGCACCCCATACAGCAGCACTGTCAGCACGCTGGCGCCGACAATGGCGATCAGCATGGCAAGGCCAATACGTCGCGTAAACTGCTGCCGATCGATCGGTTCGATACCGGTGGCAAGCAGGGAAATCAGGTCGTCGGTTTTCATCATGTACCTCGAATCAACGCTGCGAGTGCCTTGAGCCCCCGATGGATGCCAACCTTCACCGCTGACCCGGAAAGCCCGGTCAGATGTGCGGTTTCCTCCACCGACAGCCCCTCCAACTTGACGTGCACAATCGGCAAGCGTTGCTTGTCTGGCAGTTGCTGCAGCAGTTTACCCAAGTCCCGCTGGGCTTGAGCCGGCGCTTGCTGCTCCTGTGCAAACAGCTCGTCACTGTCCTCCAGTGGGTCGTTCAAGGCGTCTCGTCGCCCCTGGCCGCGCAAATGATCGGCGAGTTTATAGCGGGCAATAGCCTGCACCCAGGCGGTCAACGGCTGATCGCGCTGATAGCTTTGACGGGCGTTATGCACCGCCAGCAGCACTTCCTGGAGCACGTCCTCGAGATCGTCCGAGCGCGAATACAGGCGCTTGCGCAAAAAACCTCGAAGGTGCCCGCTCAGTTGCTGCAGGAACAGTCGATAAGCCTGCGCATCGCCGTCCAGTCCTGCCACCAACAAGCCTTGCAACGCAGCTTCACGCGAACGCAGCAGTTCACTCTGTTTAGTTCGGTCCATCCAGGGCTCTGGTTACAGGGGACGAAAAGAAAATAGCTGCCAGAAACGATAGCGTTTTTAACTACCTGGCGAAAAGACAAAAAAATTCTGCTGGGCTGTAACCCATCGACCAAACCCGGCGAACTACTTCACGAGCCGCAAGCAAAGATGCCCGGCCACCTAACCTTTGGAGTATGACGCCATGAAAACTTTCGCCGCTACCGCCGCCGCTCTCGCCTTCGCTTCGATCGCTGGGACTGCCGTTGCCGCTTCGTCCACCGATGCGCCAGCACCTGCCATGGAAAAATGCTACGGCGTGGCCATGGCAGGTAAAAACGATTGCAAAGCCGGGGCCGGCACCAGTTGCGCCGGTACAGCAAAAATGGACTACCAAGCCAACGCCTGGAAGAACGTGCCTGCTGGCACCTGCACCTCGATCAAAACTCCCAACGGCATGGGCTCGCTGACTGCAAAACAGTCCTGATCCTCGGCAACCGGTAAAGGGCGAAGCGACCGTGAACACACCTTCCTCTCTGAGTGCGAACACCGACTTGGGCGCCGGCCTCGGGCTCAAGGCCGAGCATTACGAAGACGCCGTGGCCTGCAGGACACCCGGAATGTGGTTCGAGGTTCACCCGGAGAATTACATGGTCGCAGGCCCTCGACTGGAATGGCTACAAGCCGTTGCCGAGCAGCACCCGCTGTCTTTGCATGGTGTGTCCATGTCGTTGGCCGCCGACCAGTTACCGGATGCCGAGCATCTGTATCGCCTCAAGGCGCTGACCGAACGAGTGCAACCACAACTGTTGTCGGAGCACCTGGCCTGGTCTACCTGGCAAGGGCAGTACCACCCGGACTTGCTGCCCTTTGCGCGCAGCCACGCGGCCCTGCAACGCATAGTCGAGAACATTGACTACGCCCAGGATATCCTGGGCCGCCCGCTGGCGATCGAGAACCCAAGCCACTACACGCACCTGGACGGGCATGACTTCAGTGAGATCGACTTTCTCACCGAGCTTTCCCAGCGTACCGGCTGCAGCCTGTTGCTCGATATCAACAATGTGCATGTCAGCGCCCATAACATGGGCTTTGAGGCCAGCACCTACCTGGATGCATTTCCGGCCCACCTGATCAGCGAGATTCACCTGGCCGGTTACAGTCAGGACGCCAACAGCGACCTGTTGATTGACTCCCACGATGCGCCCATTGCCGCCGAGGTGTGGACGCTCTATCTGCGCTTGATAAAACGCATTGGCACGCGTCCTACCCTGATTGAGCGCGACGATCAGATCCCCCCCTTCGAGGCACTGCTGCGCGAGCGCGACATGGCCCAGTTGCTGCTCGATAGCAACAGTAGACAACCATGAGCACTTCAACGCTGGGACAATTCCAGACAGCTTTCGTCAACGCCTTGTATGGCGGCGAAGCGTCGAATGAGCTGCTTGCACTCACCCAGCAAGTTGGTTTCACGGTGTATCGCAATACCGTGCTCAAAGGGTGTGTGGATGCCTTGCAGGCCAACTTTCCCTCCGTCGAGCGTCTGGTGGGCAACCCATGGTTCCGCGCTGCTGCTACGGTTCATGCAACCCTGACGCCGCCCAGTGACGCCCGCCTGATCCTCTATGGAGAGCACTTCGCAACCTTCATTGAGCAATTCGAGCCCGCACAACATCTGCCTTACCTGGCTGATGTGGCCCGCGCTGACAGGCTGTGGATCGAGGTGCACACCGCGCCTATCGACAGCAGCCTGAACATGCTGGCGATGACCAACCTGGTACCTGAACTGCTCGGTCAACAACACCTGCGCCCGCGCACCGATGTGCGCTGGCAATGGTTCGCCGAACAACCGATCTACAGCATTTGGGACAGTAACCGCAGGGCCGCGCCCGTGCCGGAGCCGCTTGCCTGGGAGGGTGAAGGGGTATTGATGCGCCGACAGCACGGCCAGGTGCTTTGGCAAGTTCTGAGTGAAGCCGATTGCATCTTTCTCGACGCCTGCGCGGCGGGCAACTCCCTGGAACAGGCAACCAACAGCGTCCTGACGTTCGACCCAACGCTGGACTTCACCACCCTGCTCGCCCGCCTGCTGGCGGCGGAAGTATTTGCTTGAGCAGCGCCTACCCATGTGCCCTTGAATGGAGAACACCATGCACTCGATCAGTGAAACGCCCGACAAACATCCAACCGCCGCTGGCACATTCTGGTCGCGTTGCGCAGGGCAACTGCAAGGACTGATCAGCGACTCGTTGCTGTCACTGATCGCCCGCCTGGGCATCGCGGCGATCTTCTTTCTTTCAGGGCGCACCAAGGTCGAAGGCTTGCTCAGCATCACGCCGAGCACCTATGAGTTGTTTCGTACCGAGTACGTGTTGCCGCTGCTCCCGCCCTGGCTGGCCGCTCACCTGGCCACTTATGCCGAACACCTGTTTCCGCTGTTGCTGGTACTTGGTCTGTGCACCCGCTTCGCCGGCTTGGCGCTGCTGGGAATGACCTTGGTGATCCAGGTGTTTGTCTATCCCGACGCCTGGCCAACTCACTTGAGCTGGGCAGGTTTGCTGCTGGTGGTGATCGGTCGTGGCGGTGGTCGCTGGTCACTGGATCACCGCCTGGGCATCCGTTAGGCCCGCACAAAACGCTGCCTGAGCACATCACTCAAGGCATCCACCAGCAACACCAGCACCAGCATGGCAATGATTACCGTGCTGGCCTGGGCCTCCTGGAACAGGCTCAAGGTGGTGTAGAGCATCTGCCCCAAGCCACCGGCCCCCACGAAGCCGAGCACGCTGGCCATACGAATATTGTTTTCCCAGCGATATAGGCTGTAGGCCAGCAACTGCGGCCAGAGGTTGGGCAAGGTGCCAAAGCAGAAGGCGACGACTTGGCTGCCGCCCTGCAAGCGAATGGCAGCAGCCGGCTCTGGCGGCGCGTTTTCCAGCGCTTCGGCGAACAATCGGCCCAGCACTCCCGAGGTGTGCAGGGCCAACGCCAGGGTACCGGCATTCGGTCCCAGCCCAGCTGCCAACACGGTCAGCGCGGCCCAGACCAGTTCCGGTATCGCCCGCAGGGCATTGAGCAACAACCGTGCAGCCCCCTGCAGCGGCCAACCAAAACGCCCGGCGGCTGGCAACGCCAGCAACAGGCCGAGGATCACCGCGAGCAAAGTACCCAAACCTGACATGGCCAAGGTTTCCAACGCGCCTTTGCCCACAGCCTGTAAATGCCCGGCACTGAGGTCCGGGCTGAGAAAGCGCGATGCATAGGCCCCCATTTGTCCCAGCCCGCCGTTACCGAACAGCGACTGCAAATCGAGGCTGAGGTAGGCGAACGAGGCAAACACGGCCGCCAGCAGGGCAAGGATCAACGAAGCATTGAGCAAGCGTCTCATGCCAGCCTCCCGCGCAGCACTCGGCTGAGTTGGTCCGCCAGCCATACCAACACCAGGAAAGCCAGCAACATGCTCGCCACCTCGGCACCGGCGAACATGCGCATCGACAAATCGATCTGTTGCCCGAGCCCTCCGGCGCCAACAAAGCCCATCACTACGGAGGCGCGAATCGCGCACTCCCAGCGATACACTGTGTATGACACAAGCTCCGCGGCTGCGTCCGGGAGGATGCCGTAGAAGAATGCGCTCAGACGACTACTGCCCGCCTGCAGTAGGGCATGGGCAGGACGCTGGTCGACCGACTCGAAGATCTCCGCGTACACCTTGCCGAGCATGCCGCTGTAGGTAATGGCGATGGCCAACACCCCGGCAGTCGGCCCCAGGCCCACCGCGCGAACGAACAGCAGCGCCCAGACAATCTCCGGCACACTGCGCAGAAAGATCAGCAAGCCACGCACCGGCAGGCGCACCGTGCGTGACCACAGCCCCAAGCGACCACCACGAGAGGCGGCGTCCATGGACAGCGCCCGGCTAGCCAGCAAGCTGGCAGGAATAGCCAGCATCAACGCCAGGGCCATACCGGCAGTGGCCACCGCCAGCGTTTGCAAGGTGGCCTGCCAGAGCAAGACGAGAAAATCCGGGTCATGCGCTGGTGGCCAGAAAGCGCTGACGAAATTGCCCATTTCACGACGGTTTTCAGCCTGTAGGAGCACGCCGGGATTAAGCTCGCTCAACTGAATACCAGGCCAGAGCACGGCAATAATCAGCAGGGTCAGCAACAGCCTGGGCAAGGCTGCAGGGTCGCGTTTTTCGGCACTTAGCATCGTGGAATCTGCTGGGGCAGGGCCGGCAAAGGCACTTGAGGCGAAACCAGATGTTCGTTGGCATACAGCGCATCGAGCATGTCTTTGGAGACCTCCGCAGCCGGCAGATCGAACATCACCTGCCCTTCGCGAATGCCGATTACCCGTGGAAAGTGCGCCAACGCAAGCTCCACCGCGTGGAGGCTCGCCACCAGGGTGACACCACGTTCGGTAGCATGTTGATTGAGGGTTCTCAGGCTGTGTTCGGCCAACACGGGGTCCATGGCCGAAACAGGCTCATCCGCCAGCAGGATTTCCGGTTGCTGATACAGGGCGCGGGCAATGCCGACACGCTGCAACTGCCCGCCAGACAACTGCCCGCACTGGGCAAAGACCTTTTCCGCCATGCCCAGCCGCGACAGCACCGCGCGCACACCGGGTACATCCGAGGGGTGCAACAGATTGAGCAACCCACGCAAGGTGCTCCATTGGCCCAGACGCCCAGCCAGCACCGCTGTCACCACGCGTTGGCGCGGCGGCAGTGGCGGCGCTTGATGAACCATACCGATACGCGCGCGCAGACGTTGGCGCGCACCTGCAGAAAGGCGCCAAGGCGCTTCACCGAGCAGCTCCACGCTACCGCTGGTGGGCGCCAGGGCACTGGCTATCAGGTGCAGCAGGCTGGACTTGCCGGCGCCCGAAGGGCCGATGATTGCCAGCCGCTCGCCGGCCTCGACGCTCAGATCGACTTCAAGCAAGGCCTGCACCGCACCATGGCGCAGGCTGACGCAGTTGAGCTGGATCGTCACTTGAGCAACTCAGCAGCGCGAGCGGCCTCCTCGATACCCTTGTAGTTGTCCGGGCTGGTGGCGATGAATCGGCTGGCAGCCTGCAGGTCGAGGATCGCCTTGTCTGCGGGCTTGGCCGGATCAAGGTCAAGGAAGGCCTGTTTGATCTTGTCTTTCAAGGCCGGATCGAGGCTGCCGCGAACGGTCCAGTTGTAATCGTAGTAACTCGGGGTGGTGGCGAACACCTTGACCTTGTTGGTATCGACCTTGCCCGAGGCGACCAGCTTGTCCCAGACGCTGGCGTTGAGCACGCCGGCATCGACCTTGCCGGCCTGTACCCAGGCTGCAGTCGCATCGTGAGCCCCGGAGTAGGCCACCCGACTGAAGTAGGTTTCCGGCTTGATGTTGTTGTCCTTGAGCATGAAGTAGCGCGGCATCAGGCTGCCGGAGGTGGACGAGATCGAGCCGAAGGCAAAGGTTTTGCCCTTGAGATCGGCCAGGCTCTCGATTTCCGGGTTGGCGGTGATGAATTTGCTGGTGAACTCGGCATCCTGCTCACGCTGCACCAGTGGTGTCGCGGTCGGGCTCTTCAGGTGTACCTGAACAAAGGTGAAGCCGCCCAGCCAGGCCATGTCCAGACGGTCGGTGGCCAATGCCTCGACCACAGCCGGATAGTCGGAAACCGGCACGAACTCGACCTTCATGCCTAGCTTCTGCTCCAGGTATTGGCCCAGCGGCTTGAATTTGCGCAGCAGTTCGGTGGGTGCCTCGTCGGGGATGGCACTGACGCGCAGGGTGTCGGCCGCTTGGGCCAGGTAAGTCGAACACGACAGTACGAGGCCGGCGAACAGCGCCAGGGGACGTTTGAGCATGAGGGGTTCTCCGGTTCAATAGCGGGGAATGAGCCAGCACTGGGCTAGCTGCGGAAATTATAAGAGGCATCGGCGCAAAGACCAGCTTTGCTACAATCGGGCTTCACGATTTTTCGAGGTGCGTATGAGCGAGCCGATTCGTCTGACCCAGTACAGCCATGGTGCCGGTTGCGGCTGCAAGATCTCTCCGAAGATGCTGGAGGTGATCCTTGCCGAAAGCGGTACACAGGCGCTGGACCCTAAGCTCTGGGTTGGCAATGCCTCGCATGATGACGCGGCAGTTTACGCGCTGGACGATGAACGTGGCGTAGTTTCGACCACCGATTTCTTCATGCCTATCGTCGACGACCCGTACGATTTCGGTCGCATCGCCGCCACCAACGCCATCAGCGATATCTACGCCATGGGCGGCGATCCGCTCATGGCCATTGCCATTCTCGGCTGGCCGATCAATGTATTGGCCCCGGAAGTAGCCCGCGAAGTGATTCGCGGCGGTCGCGCGGTGTGCGCCGAAGCCGGTATCCCGCTGGCTGGTGGTCACTCGATCGATGCGCCAGAACCTATCTTCGGCCTGGCCGTGACCGGCGTAGTGCAAAAGCGCCACATGAAGCGCAACGACACCGCCATACAAGGTTGCCGCCTGTACCTGACCAAGCCTTTGGGCATCGGCATCCTCACCACAGCCGAGAAAAAATCCAAGCTGCGCGACCAGGACAAAGGGCTGGCCCGCGACTGGATGTGCACGCTGAACACCCCCGGCAGCCGCTTCGGCAAGCTTGCAGGCGTCAAGGCCATGACCGACGTTACCGGTTTCGGCCTGCTCGGCCATCTGGTTGAACTGGCAGACGGCAGCGGCTTGAGCGCACGCCTGAATTACAACGCCGTTCCGCGCCTACCGAGCGTCGAGCATTATCTGGCTGAGGGCTGTGTACCCGGCGGCACCTTGCGCAATTTCGAAAGCTATGGCGAAAAAATCGCGCCGTTGAACGACGAGCAGAAACACCTGCTGTGCGACCCGCAAACCAGCGGTGGCCTGTTGGTAGCGGTAACACCTGAAGGTGAAGCAGAGTTTCTCGCCCTGGCCGCTGAACTGGGCTTGAACCTGGCACCAATCGGCGAACTGGTCGAGCGACAGAGCCATGCGGTTGAGGTGCTGTAATGCGTGACAACACCACCGACTACCGCCAGCTGTTTTTGCACGATGTACCCATGATGGACATGCGCGCCCCGGTCGAATTTGCCAAGGGCGCCTTTCCCAACGCGATCAACCTGCCGCTGATGAACGACCTTGAGCGGCAAAAGGTTGGCACCTGCTACAAGCAGCAAGGCCAACAGGCCGCCATCGCCCTCGGCCATCAATTGGTCAGCGGGCAGACCAAGGACGAGCGTGTTGCTGCCTGGGTCGCCTTTGCCCAAGCCAACCCTGAGGGCTACCTCTACTGCTTTCGCGGCGGCCTGCGTTCGCAGATCGTCCAGCAATGGCTGCTAAGCGAGGCAGGCATTGAGTATCCCAAGGTGGTTGGTGGCTACAAGGCGCTGCGTAACTTTCTCCTCGACACTACCCAGAGTGCGGTGGCCGAGTGTGATTTCGTATTGATTGGCGGCCTGACGGGCACCGGCAAGACCGAGGTGCTGCAAGACCTGAACAACGCCCTGGATCTTGAAGGCCATGCCAACCATCGTGGCTCCAGCTTCGGGAAGCGCGCCACCGGGCAACCGGTGCAAATCGATTTCGAAAACAGCTTGGCCATCGACATCCTGAAGAAACGCGCACGCGGTCTCGAACAGTTCGTGCTCGAGGATGAAGGTCGAATCGTTGGCAGTTGCTCGCTGCCCCTGGAACTGTACCAAGGCATGCAGCAGTACCCGCTGGTATGGCTGGAAGACAGTTTCGACAATCGCGTCGAGCGCATTCTTGGCGACTATGTGACCAACCTGTGCGCCGAGTTCGTGGCGCTGCATGGCCCTGAGCAAGGCTTCACGCTGTTCGCCGCGCGCCTCAACCAGAGCATGGGCAATATCCTCAAGCGCTTGGGTGGCGAACGCTACCAGCGGCTTTCAACGTTGTTGCTGCAAGCCCTGGAAGAACAACAGCGCAGCGGTGCAGTCGACCTGCACCGTGCCTGGATCAGTGGTTTGCTCAGCGAGTACTACGACCCGATGTACGCCTTCCATCGCAACAGCAAGGTCGAGCGCATCGAGTTTTCCGGCAATCATGTCGAAGTCCGCGAATACCTGCGAGCCCGCGTAGCCCGACGCTGATCAAGCAATCAAGGCTGACTCAGTGTTGCCAACTCATCTGCACGAGCCTTGGTCATATCCAGGACACAGCCAGCACCATTGAGCTGATCGATGGTGCCGCCAGTGAGGTTGAAGTACACCTTGCAATTGGCGTCACGGTATTTGATCCACAAGCGCTGGGCATCGAGCAACTGAGTTTGCTGGGCAGGCTCCAGCGCAGCCTTGGCTTTTTTGTAGGCACTGTTGAGGCGCGCGTCCTGGCGTTCGATTTCGGCGCCGTTACAGTTGTTCATGTCCAACGTTGATTGGGCCGTTTCCATGCATTGGCTGTAGGCAGGCGAATCGTTTTGAGCCATGGCGAATGGGGCAACAACGGCCAGCAGCGTGAAAGCCAGTAGCGGGTATTTCATCTTCGGAACTCCTTGTAAGGGGCCCTCAGAATGCAGGGTGAAGGGGTGCGTCACAATAGGCAGCACTCAGGTTTCGCAGCTGCTGCGCAGCCAATCGCAGCGCAAGCCCGCGCTTACCGGGGTGGTGAGGCTGACACCTGCGCTACTCGCTCGCGCAACCAGCGGTGCCCAGGCTCACTTTCGCGACGTTGATGCCAAGCTTGCTGGAAAGCAAAGGCCTTGATCGGCAGCGGCGGATCGAAGCGCCGCAGGCGCGGGTCGAGTTTGCTGTTGTCGAGGCTACGTTGGGCAATGGTGAGGACCAGGTCGGTACCGGCAATCACTTCCTGCGCCGCTGCCCAGTGCGGCAATGCCAGTGCCACCCGGCGACGGGCGTCAATCGCTGAGAGCGCCAGATCGATCTCGTTGTCGACACCAGGTCGCACCGCAACCAGTACGTGCGGGCGCGACAGCCACTCGGCTAACTCCAGACCACCACGGACAGGCAAATGACGACGATCAGCGATACAGGTAAAACGTTCCTCAAACAGGGTTTCAACCTGTAGCTCTGCCGGTTGCTGCGCAAAAACACCCAATGCCAAGTCGGCCTCTCCATCGAACAGATGCCCGAGCATCGCTTCTCGACTGCCCTGGATCACCACCAGGTCTACCTCCGGTGCTTCATCACGCAGCACCCGCATCAGCCCCGGCAATACCACCCGCGCTCCATAGTCCGACATGGCCAGGCGAAAGCTGCGACGTGCCTTGCGCGGGTCAAATCCCGGATGGGCAAGCAACCCATCCAGCTGCTCCAAGGCCTGTTGCAATGGCTCGACCAAGGCCTGCGCCCGGGCGGTGGCCTGCAAGCGCCCACCACGGCGCACCAACAGGGGATCGGCAAACAGCTCGCGCAACTGCGCCAAGGCATGACTCACCGCAGGCTGACTGCGGTGCAAACGCAACGCCGCGCGCGAGACATGCTTTTCCGCCAGCAAGGCGTGCAAGGTCAGCAGCAAGTTAAGGTCGATACGGCGCAGATCATCCATCGGGCGAATAACTCCTGTGCAGCATTCGAATTTCCATTAGCAACATGGATAGCGAAGACTTTACCAAGACATTTTCAAGGAGTCTTGCCATGAGCGTATCTTTCACCCCGGCGGCCCTGCTGCCGCTTGCCATCGCCCTGCTAGCCGGCGCAGCAGTTCCTTTTCAGGCTGGCAGCAATGCCGCCTTGGGCCGTCTGCTCGGTCATCCGTTGTGGGCCACGCTGGTATCGCTGGGGGTGAGCGTGCTCATGGTGATACCGGCCCTGCTGATGCTGCGCGCGCCGCTACCCCAGGTCGGCGCCCTGGCTCAGGCCCCTTGGTGGGCCTGGCTGGGCGGAGTAGGAGGTGTGGCTTACATCACCGCAGCGCTGATGCTCACCCCACGCCTGGGCGCAGCCGGGTTTATCGTTTGCGTGATTGCGGGTCAAGTACTGTCATCCCTGCTGATCGATCAATGGGGTTTGATGGGCCTGGCGCAGCGGCCGGTGAATGGACTGCGCCTGGCCGGCGTCGGTCTGATTGTGCTCGGCATGCTGGTGGTGCAATGGGGCACTTCGACGTCGGCTAGATAGTGTCGGGGGTAATCGGCTGGATTGTAGGTTGCGGCTCCAGGGCGCGATCGATCTCAAATCTCAGGCCCGGTTCTTCAATGGCAAAACTGATCGTAAGGCCCAGCACTACCAGCAAGCCGCCGTCCAGCCAATGCCAGCCAGGGAGTGTGGCACCTCGACGCGCCTGAACACACCACCAGGCTTGCGCCAGGCAAAAGCCCAGAATCGACAGCAACCAGATGTAAAAACCCGGCGCGAAGTGGGTCAGGTAGACAAAGTTGTAGCTACGATTATCCGGCATCCGATCAACCCCGAAGCTGGTCAACGCCAGGCACAACGCGCCCAATCCCAACACCAACGATACCCAGCGCCAGCGACGATGCAGAAGAATTGCCAGCCCAAGCAAGGGATTGGCAAACCAGCCGAACATGCCAAATACCATGCCCCAAGGGCCATACAACAGCGCCTGCAAGGCGTGCAGGCGCCCGCCACCGGTGAGGTACATGGCGTTGAAGCACAAGCTCACCAAGAACAGCGCCAGGGTAATCGAAATGTAACGGCTAGCAATCATTGCGCAGTACCCGAGGATGCGGCACGGTCAGAACGCCTGTCCTTTCCGAGAGCCGCACAGTCTACCTCAAGGTTGCCGGGCGCTGCCCACGACGATCAGGCTACCTCAGCGCCATCATCCGGCCAGATCGGCTCGTTGGCTTCAAGCGGGGTCAAACCATAGGCTGCCCGCGCAGCATCACAACTCGGATTGGGCTGACCATTGACCCACGCCGCTTCGAACTCCCGGCAAGGGGTGGAGCGTTTTTCATAAAGGCTGCAGCTGACACCTTTACCAATCTCGCCCTCCAGGCCAATACAGCGGCAAGGCTTGCTATCGGTGCCGATCATCGCTACGCGGGTAGGATTGATCTGAACCACCAGGTCGTCGGGCACCAAACCTCCCGACGACTCGCACTCGCCCCAGAAAAATGACACACGGAAATACCCGCAGCAGGCGCCGCAGTTCAAACAAGGATTATGTTCGGACATGATGAGAAGACGGGGGGCAAGTTATCGTTATTGGGAGAAAACCCGCCGCCATTCTATGCTTCGCAACGATTTTGAGAAGGGGGTGCGAGCAGAAAAAAACCGTCGCTGACGGACGGTTTTTTCGTGGTCTCGCAGTGCGACTGCTGCGCTTACTTCTGAGACTTGCCCCCTACCCCATCAGCGCGGAACATCTGACGAATACCCCTGACTGCCTGACGGATCCGGTCCTGATTTTCGATCAGGGCAAAGCGTACGTGGTCATCGCCATAGTCGCCAAAGCCAATACCTGGGGATACGCAAACCTTGGCCTCAGCCAGCAGCTTTTTGGAAAACTCCAAAGAACCCAGATGAGCGTATTCCTCTGGGATTTTTGCCCAGACGTACATCGAAGCCTTGGGGTTTTCGACCATCCAGCCCAGCTCGTGCAACCCCTTGACCAGCACATTGCGACGCTGGCGATACTGCTCGGCAATATCCCGTACGCACTGCTGGTCGCCTTCCAGGGCAGCGATCGCGGCAACTTGCAGGGGGGTGAAGGTGCCGTAGTCGTGGTAGCTCTTGATTCGCGCCAAAGCGTTGACCAGCTCCGGGTTACCGACCATAAAACCGATTCGCCAGCCTGCCATGTTGTAGCTCTTGGATAGCGTGAAGAATTCGACGGCAATGTCCTTGGCGCCGGGAACCTGCATGATCGATGGCGCTTTCCAGCCGTCGTAGACGATGTCGGCGTAAGCCAGGTCGTGAATGACCAGCACGTCGTACTGCTTGGCCAAGGCCACTACGCGCTCGAAGAAGTCCAGTTCTACACACTGTGCAGTAGGGTTGGAAGGAAAGCCGAGAATCATCATCTTCGGCTTGGGGATCGACTCGCGAATCGCCCGTTCCAGCTCGTTGAAGAAGTCCACACCCGGCACCAGCGGTACCGAACGCACCTGGGCACCGGCAATTACCGCACCGTAGATATGAATCGGGTAGCTTGGGTTGGGGACCAGCACGGTATCGCCATGGTCCAGGGTGGCAAGCATCAGGTGCGCCAGGCCTTCCTTGGAACCAATGGTGACGATGGCTTCGCTTTCCGGGTCGATCTCGACCTCGTAGCGTTCTTTGTACCAACGCGAAATCGCCCGGCGCAGGCGGGGAATACCGCGAGAGGTCGAATAGCCGTGGGTGTCATCACGCTGGGCGACTTGCACCAGTTTCTCGACAATGTGCGGCGGCGTCGCCCCATCGGGGTTGCCCATGCTCAGGTCGATAATATCCTCGCCACGACGGCGCGCAGCCATCTTGAGTTCGGCGGTGATGTTGAAAACGTAAGGGGGGAGACGATCAATGCGCGCAAAGCGGCGCGGCGAACCTTGGTCAGCCATGGTTTCCTCGAAGACGTAAGCGCCCGGAACCGTCCGAGCGACGTTGGCCACTGCGGTGGCCGGGGCAAACAATAGAGCCTGGGCGTGCCGCCTGTCCAGTAGCAAAGTAAACACCAGGACGGCCAGCCCAGGCCGGCAGGCAACTAGCGGATGTCCTTGTAAGTGGCGGCGCTCCAAGTCACAGGACTCGCAAGGGCGCTGTCCGGTTGGAAGGCCCCGCCCTGGATACTTGAGAACGCCACACTTTGGCCCCCCAGACTGACGCGGCGCTCATTCTTCTCGGACTCGGTGATCACCGTGTATGAGTGCTTGCGCATCGACTCATATTTGCCCTCATCGCGAGCCAGTGCCTGATGGTGGTTGTTCAAATCGCCTTCACTGAGTTTGAGCATCTTGTTCAACTTTACCCCCCAGCGCGTCAGGCAGACCTCAGCAAAATGGCGAACGATCAAGCCAGGTTCGGCGAGCACCTTGCCGCCACCGGCACCATCCGCCGAGGCGTTGCCCACCAACGTCGCGTGTCGGCCTGACATAGGGTAGATATGGCAGCGGGTAGTGCCGTGGGTTTTCGGAACAACGCAGGAAAAACCCTTGGATCGCTCATCGCGTGAGAAGAAGCCAACGTACTCCTTCACATTGGCACCGAGTTGCACACGATGGCTGTCGAAATTGCCAACACCTGGAACCGGGTCAATGGCGAAAATGTTAACCGGGAGCTTGCTCAGTTCACTGTCTGCGAGCATCGCATTAGCGAGCATGTGACAGCTGATACCGCCCCGGCTCCATCCGACCAGGTTGACCTGGGTAGGGATGATGCCGTCCTTGCGAAATTGCTTGATGATCTGCTCCTGAAGCATCTGTGGAGTGATTTTGCGGTGACCGTAGTTGTACGTACGCCAGAACCAGGAGGCTGTCGCCGTAGGCTCAGGAATAGGCACGCCAGATGCCTTGAGGCGCTGATACTCGTCTTCACTGAGCTCCTTGCGCTGCCAATTGCTGCGGCCCTTGATGATCTGCATTGCGTGCTGAACGTTCTCTTCCCAGCCCTTACCGAACAAGGTCTGATTCCAGTTGTAGTAGCCACCGGGTTTTACGAACAGCTCATCGGCTTGCAGGTTGCCACTGCCAGGCCCGTCGACTGCAATCCAATGGGCGTACTCCTTGCCCTGATCGTTGGCAGCCAGGGTCGAAACCAGCTCGCCATTCCAGAAGCTGGGGTTGGCGTCATCGAAGCGATGGGAGCCGGTGCCACAAAAATAGACAGTCAGTACACTCATGTAATTATCCTCCGTGAATGAGTAGTGGCGCACTCTAATCACGGTATTCACGCAGCAGCAGAGGGCAACCCTGCCCTACTGCGCATTGACCGAGGCACAAACAAAAACGCCCCGAACCTTGCGGTTCGGGGCGTTCTCATTCAACCCGACACACTCAATGTGCGTAGGTCAGCAAAAGCTCTGTCGGCACTTTGGTGTCCAGCGACATCATCACGCTCAAGGCTGTGATGGTGAAGATGGAGAACACAAACAACTTGCGTGCCCACAGGCGATCATCCACCGCCTTGTAGCCGGTCCAGGCCATGTACAGCCAGTACATGCCCATGGCCGCAGCCACCGCCATGTAGCTCATGCCCGCATAACCACCGATGGTGAGCATCAGGGTTGCCGCGAGGAACGCGACGATGTACCAGAGGATGTGCTTCTTGGCGACCAGGATGCCGCGCTTGACCGGAAGAACCGGAATCGAGGCAGCCAGGTAGTCGTTGAAGCGGAAGATCGCGATGGCATAGGAATGCGGCATCTGCCAAAGGCTGAACATCACCAGCAGCGTCAGTGCAGCCAGATCGAAGGTATTGCTCACGGCGCAGTAGCCGATCACCGGAGGCATGGCACCGGACAGGCTGCCAACCAGGGTGCCGTGCACCGATTTACGCTTCAGATACAGGCTGTAGAAACCTACATAGATGATGAAGCCGATCAGGCCGAACAACGCTGCCAGCGCGTTGGCCTGCACGTACAGCAGGCCAAGGCCGGCCACCCCTAGCAGGGTGGCATAGGCCAAGGCGACTTTCAGCGAGATCTGACCTTGAACCATCGCACGGTTCTTGGTGCGCTCCATCTTGATGTCGATGTCACGGTCGATGCAGTTGTTGAACACGCAACCGGACGCCACCACCAACGAAGTACCAATCACTGTGGCCAGGAACAGCAGGAAGTCGACATGCCCTTGCGCGGCAAGGAAGAAACCGCCCGCCACAGAAAGCACGTTACCGAAAATGATCCCCGGTTTGGTGATTTGGATAAAGTGCTTAATGGACATGTCGTCTTACCTCACTTCGCCATCATGCTGGTGTGGATGCTGAACATGATCCACAGCGACAGGCCTACCAGCAGTGCAATGACCATCGCGGTGAACAGGAAGGTCGACACGTTGGAACGCTGCTCGGCAGAACGGTCCATGTGCAGGAAGTACACCAAGTGCACGACCACCTGAATGACCGCCAGGGCCACTACGACCATGATAGTGATGTCCTTCGGCATGCTTGGGAACATCACCAGGCCGAATGGAATTGCAGTCAGGATCACCGAGAGGATGAAGCCGATTACATAGGACTTGACGCTACCGTGGTTGCCCTCGGCGTGGCTGTTATGTGCATTAGCCATTTACAGAACCCCCAGCAGATACACGACGGTGAACACACAGATCCAGACCACGTCCAGGAAGTGCCAGAACAGGCTCAGGCAGCTCATACGGGTCTTGGCAGTGCCAGTGATACCGTGCTTGTTGATCTGGTACATCATCACCGCCATCCAGATCAGACCAGCAGTCACGTGCAGACCGTGGGTGCCCACCAGCGCAAAGAACGCCGAGAGGAAACCGCTGCGCTGCGGGCCGAAGCCCTCAGCGATCAGGTGATGGAATTCATAGATTTCCATCGCGATGAAGCCGGCACCAAACAGGAAGGTGACAGCCAGCCAGCCCAGCACGCCGCTCTTGTTGCCTTTGAACATCTGCAACATGGCGAAGCCGAAGGTGATACTCGAGAACAACAGCAACGCGGTTTCGACCGCGACAAAGTCCAGTTGGAAAATGTCGTGACCGGACGGGCCGCCGGCAAAACTGCCGGACAGCACCGCGTAGGTAGCGAAGAGCGACGCAAACAAGATGCAGTCGGTCATCAGGTACAGCCAGAAACCGAAGACGGTCATCTGGCCCGAGTCGTGGTGGTGATCGTCATGGCCATGGTCGTGACCATGGGCATGAGTGTCTGCATTGATTACATGACTGGACATTGATTAAACCCGCTCAAACGATTTGACACGTGCGCCGTCCGGCGAACCGGTAGCCAGGCCCAGGGCCTTCATGCGCTCGCCTTCGATACGCGCCACTTCCTCGGCAGGAACCATGTAGCCCTGGTCGTCACGCGCAGCGTGGGCGACGAAGACAGCGATGGTGCCAACCAGGCTGGCTGCAACCAGCCACCAGATGTGCCAGATGAAAGCGAAACCGAATACGGTGAGCAACGCACCCATGAACACACCGGTAGAGGTGTTGTTCGGCATGTGGATCGCTTCGTACTTGGCCGGAACCTTGTAGGCACCGCCGGCTTGCTTGGTTTCGTGCCAGGCGTCGAGCTCGACGTTTTCAGGCATGGTGGCGAAGTTGTAGAACGGAGGTGGCGACGAAGTCGACCATTCCAGGGTACGGCCGCCCCATGGGTCGCCGGTCACGTCCATGTTGTCCTTGCGGTCGCGGATCGAAACGTACAGCTGGATCAGCTGGCAAGCGATACCGAACAGGATCAGCACGGCGCCGAATACGGCTACGTACAGGTAGGGTTCCCACAGTGGGTTGTCGGAGTGGTTCAGACGACGGGTCATACCCATGAAGCCCAGGGCGTACAGTGGCATGAAGGCCACGTAGAAACCGGAGATCCAGAACCAGAAGGCAGCTTTGCCCCACTTCTCGTTCAGGGTGAAACCGAAGGCTTTCGGGAACCAGAAGGCGAAGCCGGCAATGTAGCCGAATACCGCACCACCGATGATCACGTTGTGGAAGTGAGCGATTACGAACAGGCTGTTGTGCAGAACGAAGTCAGCACCTGGAACAGCCAGCAGTACGCCGGTCATACCACCAATGGAGAAGGTAACCATGAAGCCCAGGGTCCACAGGACCGGCGCGGTGAAGCGCAGACGGCCTTGGTAGATCGTGAACAGCCAGTTGAACAACTTCACCCCGGTCGGAATCGAGATCAGCATGGTTGCCAACCCGAAGAAGGTGTTGACGCTTGCGCCCGAACCCATGGTGAAGAAGTGGTGCAGCCATACCGCAAAGCCCAGTACCGCGATCGCGCCCGAAGCGTAGATCATCGACTTGTGGCCGAACAGACGCTTACCTGCGAAGGTCGAGGTCACTTCCGAGAACACACCGAAGGCCGGCAGGATCAGGATGTAGACCTCAGGGTGACCCCAAGCCCAGAACAGGTTGACGTACATCATCGGGTTCCCACCAAGCTCGTTGGTGAAAATGTGGAAGTCCAGATAACGGTCAACAGTCAGCAGTGCCAGAGCGGCGGTCAGAATCGGGAACGAAGCAACGATCAGTACGTTGGCCCAGGTGCAGGTCCAAGTGAAGATCGGCATGTCCATCAGCTTCATGCCAGGGGCACGCATTTTCAGCACGGTGGCCAGGAAGTTGACCCCCGTTAGCGTCGTACCTAGCCCCGATAGCTGTAGCGCCCAAATGTAGTAGTCGACACCCACGCCCGGACTGTATTGGATACCCGCCAGCGGTGGATAAGCGACCCAGCCAGTCTTGGCGAATTCACCAACACCCAGGGACACGTTGACCAGCACGACGCCGGACACCAGGAGCCAGAAGCTCAGGGAGTTGAGGAACGGGAAAGCAACGTCACGCGCACCGATCTGCAGAGGCAGGGCCAGGTTCATCAGGCCGGTGAAGAATGGCATTGCCATGAAGATGATCATGATCACACCGTGAGCGGTGAAGATCTGGTCATAGTGTTCGGGAGGCAGGTAGCCTTCGGAACCGCCGGTGGCCATGGCCAACTGCGTACGCATCATGATGGCATCGGCAAAACCGCGCAGCAGCATGATCATCGCGACGATGATGTACATCACCCCGATTTTCTTGTGGTCGACCGAAGTCAGCCACTCGGACCACAGGTAGGTCCATTTTTTGAAATAGGTGATTGCACCAACGAGCGCGAGACCGCCGAGCGCAATCATGGCAAGTGTCACCATGACTATCGGCTCGTGATACGGAATCGCATCCAGACTTAGTTTACCGAACATCTCTTACTCCTCTGCCCCAGCAGCTGAATGCATACTCACGTCCATCCCTTCGGTACCGGCCGCTTCTTTGCTCTGCTCTTTCTCGTGGACTGGCCGGCCGCGGTTCATGCCTTCGTACTTGTCGACGATGGACTGGAACTGCTCAGGCGAGGCCACGCTGTACAGCGCGACTGGATTGTTTTCGCTAGTTTTGGCCAATGCAGCGTATTCAGCCGCATCCAGCTGTTTTGGCGATTGCTTGACTTCGTTCACCCATGCTTCGAAATCAGCCTGGGAGGTGGCGGTTGCCTTGAACTTCATACCGGTGAAGCCCGCGCCGCTGTAGTTCGCCGAGATACCGTCGAACTCGCCATTTTCGTTGGCGATCAGGTGCAGCTTGGTGGTCATACCGGCCATTGCATAGATCTGGCCGCCCAGGCCCGGGATGAAGAACGAGTTCATCACAGAGTCCGAGGTCACGCGGAAGTTGATCGGGGTGTTAGCCGGGAAGACGATCTTGTTGACCGTGGCAATGCCTTGTTCCGGGTAGATGAACAGCCATTTCCAGTCCAGGGCAACCACGTCGATCTGCACCGGCTTCACATCGGAAACCAGCGGACGATACGGGTCCAGCTCATGGGTGGTCTTGTAGGTCACATAGCCCAAGGCAATGATGATCAGAACCGGGATAGTCCATACCGCCACTTCGATCTTGGTCGAGTGCGACCAGTCAGGCGTGTAAGTAGCGGCCTTGTTGGAGGCGCGGTACTTCCAGGCGAAAGCGAGGGTCATGAAAATGACAGGAATCACCACCAGCAACATCAAGCCGGTAGCGATCAGGATAAGGTTCTTTTGCTCAATGCCGACCTGACCTTTCGGGTCGAGCAGGGTCCAGTTGCACCCACTGAGTAAAAGCATGCCTAAAAAGGGCAGAATGCCAAACAGTCTGGGGTAACGCTTTTTACTCATCTCACGACCTCTAGAGCAGCTTGCTTCAATGCAATTTGTGTTTTGGTCGCCAACACTTCGTCCTGCCAAGCGTTAGCATTTATGGGAGCGGGTACGGTCATGCCTTGAGGCCAGCTGCGGCGGCTCGGCATAAACCGGGTACTGCGGTGTTTATTGTTTTGACTTCGTAGGCAACAGGCCTGTGTTCAGACCAATTCCATTTGGTGCGGGAAATCACGGAGGGGGGTCAGCCCGGCATCGCCGCGGGCGATGCTCGTCAGAGTCTGCAAAAAAGAGCCTGAGCTCCTTTAATCCTGCGACTCGCAAGCGGTGCCGAACGGAAATTGGGGGCGATTGTAGATAGGTCGTCATTCAATGACTATGACTAATTGAGCAACAGTCCTTTACAGAATTGACAATAATCAAGCCTAAAAAATCAGTTTCGCGACAGTTTGTCGCACCCCTCTCAATACCCCTGAAGCCCTTGAAATACAAGGTCTCGCGCTTGATCTGAATCAAGAGAAGTGCAACGTCGCAGCGATGTTTCCGAAGGTGGCGCAGATGTATCAAAACATTACTTTTGTCTAAGGCTTGCGGCGATTGCGGTAGATACCGACGGGCACCAGAACAGCCGTAAGCGTAAAGGCAAGCAATGCCCATTGCGCCAACGACAAACCCAACACCGGTGGGTAAGGCGTAGAGCAGAATCCATCGACCTGGAACACCAGTGGCAATACCGACGCCAGGGGCAGGCCATCGACGATCGGCTGCAGGGTATCGATGCCGCAACTGATCGCAGGGTTGGCGAGGATATACACATGGTTGCCAGCAGCGGCCATGCCGCCGATGGCGCTCAGTACCACCAGGCCTTCAAGGATGGTGAGGCTGCGACGTCCTGGCATTGCCGCACCGATGAATGCAAACACCGCTATCAACAGCAAGGCGTAGCGCTGCAGGATACACAGCGGGCAAGGCGCCTCGCCGAGAACGATCTGCATATATAAGGCACCGCCAATCAAGGCCAGGCAGATCACCCCCAGCAGTACCAGAAAGCGCCGTTCCCGGTTCAGGCGCGATGTGTGCTCGTTCATTGCATATCCTTAGTTGACTGAATGGCTCTTCTGCCTTGGCGGGAATTCTACACGCTCATCAAGACCTTCAAGAACGGTAAAAGTGCCGCGCTGACGGTTTCAACCCGGCATGACCGGTTCTGCAAAAGCAGAATGCTGATTTGCCACTATCTTAGTCATGTGGATTACCCTATCATTAACACTGTACAAATAAACAGTATCGAGTACCTCGATATTCAAAAGGCATGTGAGGTGATGAATGGCCGTCGAAGTGGTATACCGCAGCAGCCGCGATCTGGAGCGCTTGTTCATGGATAAAGCCGAAGCTGACCGTCACGACAAAATGCTCGAGTTGGCCGAGCTGCTCGCCGAGGTCCTGAAAAAAGCCGTGCCGTCGCTGAGCGAGCAACAAGTCGAGGATGCTGGCATTTATATGGCGAAAAACCGCGATGTGTTTGCCAAGGCGTTCAAGAGCCAACCGGACGCATTGTCCGAGCTGCTGACTGACAGCGCAGCAGAATAAATACCCGTCAGTTGTAGATCAACCGTTCGGCAAGCATCTGCGCGACTCGCGCAGGTGAGCGCTTTTCGGCCTGCGCATGGGCAAATACTTCGGTGAGCCGCGAAGGGATGCGCGCCAGGTGCGCAGTGATCGTCTGCAGTTCCTCTCCTCTGTGCTTGAGTGCTACGTAGATCAAGCCGCCGGCATTGATTACATAGTCAGGCGCATAGAGTATCCCGCGACTCTCCAACTGATCAGCCACCTGCAGTGTGGTGAGCTGGTTGTTCGCCGCTCCCGCCACGGCTGCACAGCGCAATTGCATCACAGTCTGTCCGTTGAGTACCGGCCCTACCCCACAAGGGGCGAAGATATCGCAGGGGGTGCTGATCAACATTTCATTGGCCACCGGGCGTGCATTGAACTGCTCGATCGCCAATTGCACTTTTCCCTGGTCCAGGTCGCTGACCAGCAGCTCGGCACCCGCGGCATGCAGTTGCTCGGCAAGTGCATAGCCAACGTTCCCCAGGCCTTGTACTGCCACCCGCAACCCCTCCAGATTGTCACTACCAAGTCGGGCCATAGAGGTGGCACGAATGCCGGCAAATACCCCCATGGCAGCATGAGGCGACGGGTCGCCGGCAGAAGTGGTACTGGTGACGTGTTGGGTAGTCTGGGCGATGCAGTCCATATCCAGGGTAGAAGTACCGCTGTCTACGGCGGTAATGAACCGGCCTTGCAGGGTTTCGACGAAGCGACCAAACGCTTCAAACAACGCAGCACGGTTTTCCACATGTGGATTACGAATGATCACCGCCTTGCCACCCCCCAAAGGCAGGCCCGCCAACGCTGCCTTGTAGCTCATGCCTTGGGCAAGACGCATGGCATCGATCATCGCGCTGTCGTCATCGGGATAGGCCAGGTAGCGACAACCGCCCATAGCCGGCCCAAGATGCTCGCTGTGGATAGCGACCACCGCCTTGAGCCCGGTACAGGGGTCAATGCACATGTGCAGCGATTGCGTGCGGGTGCTTTGCATGATCGCGAACATCAGCGGGCTCCTCAGTGAGGTGCTGATCCCAGTATAGGCTGCGCCACACCGATTGATGGCTTCACCCGGACCACTGGACGAAAGGCTGAGTCAGCGCTACAAAATAAGCTTGAGCGGAGATTGTCATGACCCCACGCCAAGCTTGTCTTGCCTGCCTGGAACGCGAACCGGTCGATTTGCTGGAGGCGGCGGTGTGGGTGGCAGCCGAGCACGACGACAACCTGCGTACAGCGGATGTCATGGCACAGGTCAAGGCGCTTCAGCAGGAGGTCAGCGCAGGCCTGCCGATGCTGCCGCTTTGCGAGTTGGCCCAGCCGTTGTTGCGCAGGCTCAGCGCCTTGGGATTCCAGCAAGACGAATACCACCCCTTGCGCCCCCAGGTGGCCTTGCTCGACAAAGTCCTGGAGCGACGTCGCGGCCAACCGCTGGCCTTGGCATTGCTGACCCTGGAGCTTGCCCGTGGCTTGTCGATTCCGTTGGAGGGGGTCAACTTTCCCGGGCATTTTCTTCTGCGCGTGCCCGGCGCCGACCATCTGCTCGACCCGTGCGGTGGACGCAGGCTTTACCCGGCCGATTGCCGTGAATTACTCGGTCGTCAGTTTGGTCCGCAATTGCAGCTAAATGCCGAGCACCTGCTGACTGCAAGTCCCAAGCAGATACTTCAACGCCTGTCACGCAACCTGCGCCAATTGCACACCTCTCATGACGATGACCTGGCAGCACTCAAGGACGCCGAAAGAGTCTTGCTACTGGGCCCTGCCCTGGCCAGCGACTACATGGCCCGCGCCACCTTGTACCAACACCTTGAATGCCCCCAGGCCGAACGCTTCGACCTGGAGCATGCATTGCTACTCAGTGACGATCCAATCCAACGTTTGCGCCTGACTGAACGCTTGAGCCATCTGCCCCATACATCGCCATCCGTGCACTAACCCGGCATATCCGGTTGTTTGGACGGATGAGCCTGGACAAAGGCGGCATGCTGTTCGGCCAACCCGGCGACCCGACGAATACGCGAGAAGCCGCCAAGATCGATGTTGAAACGTTCAGCCGCATACAGCTGTGGAATCAAGTAGACATCGGCCAGCCCCGGCTCTTCTCCGAAGCAAAAGCCCTCGTCCCCAATCAGTTGCTCGACGGCTGCCAGCCCCTGGCTTACCCAGTGGGCAATCCACTGGCTGACTTGCGCATCGTTCTGCCCCAACCCTCGCAGCTGATTGAGCACACTGACGTTGTGTAACGGATGAATATCGCAACCAATCAATGCCGCCACGCCCCGCACCTGGGCGCGTTGCACCGGGTCTTGAGGGAGTAGCGCCGGGCTTGGATAAACCTCTTCCAGGTACTCGATGATTGCGGGTGACTGCACCAGCAGTTCACCGGAGTCGATCTTCAAGGCCGGCACTCGGCCCTGAGGATTGAGGGCGAGGAAATGCTCTTCGCGCTGCTCACCCTTGAGCAGGTTGACCGGAACGTACTGGTACTCGAGTTGCTTGAGCGCCAGCGCAATCCTCACCCGGTAGGATGAGGTCGAACGGTAGTAATTGAGCAGATCCATGATGTTGCCCTCTCAATGTGCCGGCAGAATCTTGCCTCGGCACTCGCCAAAGCCGATCGATGCCACGCCGTCCCGGACGCAGCGAGCACGCAGAATGACTTCGTCGCCATCTTCGAGGAACTTGCGCACTTCACCCGACGCCAGTTGCACCGGCTCCTTGCCCCCCTGGGTGATCTCCAGCAGGCTGCCGAACTGGCCAGGCTGGGCGCCGGACAAAGTGCCCGAACCGAACAGATCGCCCGACTGCAGCTGGCAACCGTTGACGCTGTGATGGGCGACCATCTGAGCCACGGTCCAGTACATGCTTAAAGTATTGCTCAACGTCAGGCGATGGGCGGGCAGATTTTGCTCGCGCATACGCTCGGTGAGCAGCAGCACTTCCAGTTCGATATCGAAGGCGCCGTTAGCCTGGTCGCGCTTGTCGAGCAGGTACGAAAGCGGCTGCGGGTCGCCCTCTGGACGCGCCGGCTGGGCGCAACGGAATGGCTCAAGGGCTTCGGCGGTCACCACCCATGGAGAGATGGTCGAGATAAAGCTCTTGGACAGGAACGGACCCAGCGGCTGATATTCCCAGGCCTGGATGTCGCGTGCCGACCAGTCGTTGAGCAGACAGAAGCCCGCGATGTGTTCAGCGGCTTCGGCGACTGGGATCGAATCGCCCATATCATTGCCCTGGCCGATCCAGATGCCCAGTTCCAGTTCGTAGTCCAGGCGCGCGCACGGGCCGAAGCTCGGCTCGTTCTGGCCGGCGGGCAGGGTCTGGCCTTTTGGTCGACGCACATCTGTGCCGGACGGGCGAATGGTCGACGCGCGACCGTGGTAACCGATCGGCACGTACTTATAGTTGGGCAGCAATGGGTTGTCGGGACGGAACAGCTTGCCGACGTTCTTGGCATGCTCGATGCCAACATAGAAATCGGTGTAA
Source organism: Pseudomonas auratipiscis (assembly GCF_036324085.1). Taxonomy (NCBI): domain Bacteria; kingdom Pseudomonadati; phylum Pseudomonadota; class Gammaproteobacteria; order Pseudomonadales; family Pseudomonadaceae; genus Pseudomonas; species Pseudomonas auratipiscis. The sequence goes on along the minus strand of NZ_JAZDCU010000008.1, from coordinate 212,758 downwards.
TCGCCGATCTGCGCAGGCAGATGCAACTGACACTCGGCACTGACGAGCAACAGCGGCGTTAGCGCAGCCTGATGCTCACTGTGTTCACCGAGCAGTTGCAACAGGCGTTCACGCAAAGCCACACGGGCGCCTCGGCCCAGGGCGAAGAACGCATTCAGCACGCCGCCACGAGTGGCCTCGACAGCGGCACGTGCCTCACCGTCGAACAGCCCAGCGCTCAAGGCACCTTCAAGGTCGAGAATCGCATCACCAATGGCCACGCCGCAGCGCTTGGCCTGATCCTTGTGGGTAAAGATCCCCAGCGGCAGGTTCTGCAGTGGAAAATCGCGATGCCCGTTGGCGTGTTCGACCCAACTGCGGGCAATTGCGGACTGATTCATGGGTTATCTCCGATTCGGGGTGAAGGTGCTCGGCAACGAGGCCCAGCAACTATCGTAGTCGGCCTGCAACTGCGGGCACTCTAACGCATGACGGCTCGGACGCAGCACCTGGCTGGTCTCGAACATGAACGCCATGGTGTTGTCGATTTTGTTCGGCGCAAGATCCGCGGCAATGGCCTTGGCACAGGTTTCGGCGTCCGGACCATGGGCGCTCATGCAAGCGTGCAGCGAGGCACCGCCAGGCAGGAACCCTTCGGCCTTGGCGTCGTACTCACCCTTGATCAACCCCATGAACTCGTTCATCAGGTTGCGGTGGAACCATGGTGGACGGAAGGTGTTCTCGGCCACCATCCAGCGCGGCGGGAAGATCACGAAGTCGAGGTTGGCCATGCCTGGCACGCTGGTCGGCGAGGTCAACACAGTGAAGATCGACGGGTCCGGGTGATCGAAACTGACAGTACCGATGGTGTTGAAGCGACGCAGGTCGTACTTGTACGGCACGTTGTTGCCGTGCCAGGCGACCACGTCCAGTGGCGAATGGTTGAGCTGGCAACTCCACAGTTCACCGAGGAACTTCTGCACCAATTGCACCGGTGCGTCGACTTCTTCGTAATGTGCCACTGGCGCGAGGAAGTCTCGCGGATTGGCCAAGCCATTGCTACCGATTGGCCCCAGGTCCGGGATACGCAATGGCGCCCCGTGGTTTTCGGCCAGATAGCCACGGGCCTGAGCGTCGATCAGTTCAACCCGGAACTTGAGGCCACGAGGCAGTATGGCGATTTCCAGCGGTTCGACTTCCAGTACACCCAGTTCCGTTACGATGCGCAGGCGGCCTTGTTCAGGTACCAGCAGCAATTCACCGTCGGCGTTAAAGAACACCCGCTCCATGGAGCAATTGGCGCAGTAGGTGTAAATGCTGATTCCGGCCGGCTTTTCGCCCGCCGAGTTGGCCGCCATGGCCACCCAGCCGTCGATGAAATCGGTCGGCTCGCTCGGGATGGGTTGCGGGCTCCAGCGCAGGCGGTTAGGGGTAACCGGGCCCAGCGGACCACCGGCCAACTGCCGCTCCAGGCGCTCGAAACGCGGATGCAAGGCCGACGGACGAATACGGTAGAGCCAGGTGCGGCGCGACTCGCTACGGGTCATGGTGAAGGCCGTGCCGGAAAGCAACTCGGCATACAGGCCATAGGGCGCCTTTTGTGGCGAGTTCTGGCCGACCGGCAGGGCACCGGGCAAGGCTTCACTGGCAAATTCGTTGCCGAAACCGCTCAAGTAGTCGAGGACAGGGGTGCTTTCGAGGTTCATCGAGCCTCCGGGCCCAATGCAGGCCGGTTGATGGCAGCTGGCTGGCGCCGGTGACGCTGGCAAACAGGCTGCATTATTTTTATCGTAATTACATTACGCATAACGTAATTTGATTGGCGAAGACCGTCAAGCTATAAAGACGCCCATCTGAACCATCCGGAACATTCCTACAATGGCCAAAGCCAGCTCCCCCGCCGACAGCACCGGCAAACAGAAGGTACGCTCGGCCGAGGTCGGTACCGATATCCTCAAGGCCTTGGCCCAACTATCGCCCTCCACCTCGCTGTCGCGCCTTGCCGAACATGTCGACATGCCGGCCAGTAAAGTCCATCGCTATTTGCAGGCGCTGATCGCCAGTGGCTTTGCCGAGCAAAATCCGGCCACCAACCACTACGGGCTGGGTCGTGAAGCGCTGCGCGTAGGTCTCGCCGCCCTCGGCGGTATGGACGTGCTGAAAGTTGCGGCCATGCCGCTGTCGCAATTGCGTGATGCACTCAACGAAAGCTGCTTCATTGCCGTGTGGGGCAATCAGGGCGCCACAGTGGTCAGCATCGAACCGGCGGTCCGCGCGGTGACCGTGGTCACCCAGATCGGTTCGGTGCTGCCTTTGCTTAGCTCATCGACAGGGCTGGTGTTTGGTGCCTACCTTCCCGAGCGCGAAACTGTCGAACTACGCGATCAGGAACTGGCCATCCTCGGACACAACGTCAACGACTACGAAACGCTGTTCGCCGACATTCGCCTGCGCGGCCTGCACCATATCCATGGCTTGCTTATGCCAGGCGTCGACGCGCTCTCGGCCCCGGTGTTCAATGCGGTGGGAAAAATTGTCGCGGTATTGACTGTCGTTGGGCCGACTTCGATCTTCCATGCCGATGAACAAGGTCCGGCAGCGCAACAACTATTGGCGGCGGCAAAAATGATCAGTTGGCGCATGGGCTACGAAGAAGCGCCCCTGCATGCCTGACTCGAGACGCCCTGCACTGTTGCCAGTGATGTAACAGTGAATGTCCGAATTGGCTATTTTTCCTTTGGGGTCAGCGGCTTATTCTGTTTGCAGCTGGATCGCGCCATCATAGGCAGCCGCTCTGGCCCGGGCATTTCAGACGTGCACACCCCGTCCCCGGCAACAGGTTCACCGACGTTGATTTTGAAGCTCCTTGATCTAACGTCTTACTTGGCCGCTGCTTTGCAGCGGCCTTTTTTATGCGCTCATCGCAGGGCAAGCCCACACCTATCGGCTGCGGTCAATCGTCGTCATCGCTGTCGTCGAAGTGAAAGCGATGCAGTATCCGATGAGCGACAGGGGTCAGGATCAACCCGATACTGGCAACAAACACCAGCCCGACATACAAGCCATAAATAGCTAAGAACAACTTGCCGCCCATGGTCTGCGGCAAGATCACCGGCCCTACCCCACCCAGTAACAAGGTGGCATTGAAGATGGCGTCGTGCAGGGGAATGTGCGGTTCGAAGTACCAATGACCAAGTACCCCGAACAGCACCGAGGCGACCAGCAACACGCAGGCCGCCAGGCCATGGCGCAATAAACGAAAGCGAAACTGCCGAGGCGAAATGAGCGCTTCTGTCTTGGACTCGTACATCCTTGTCACTCCTGTAACGATCATGACCGCCCAGCATAGGAAAGAACCTCGGGCGACCACAACCTCAGGCAGCCTCAGCGCTGTTGGAATTTTTCCAGGTTGGCCATCATTTGCTGCAGTGCTTGCAGGCTGTCGCTCGGGTGTACGGCATCGGTAAAGTCACCAATGCCCTGCCAGTTGGCGGCGATGTCTTCTGGAGTGAATCCTTGGTGGGGGTCGAAGCCCACGCCCAGACTACGCTGCCAACGCACTTTACCGACCCAGCCGCCGCCCACTTCATACAGGCCGGCAGTGTCCTGGCATTGCTCACTGCCCAGGTAAACCACCAATGGACTGATCAGCTCGGGCTTCAGTTGCTCGAAAACCTGAGGGGGGATCAAACCTTCGGTCATGCGCGTACCGCCTGTAGGCGCGATGGCGTTGACCAGGATGTTGTGTTTGCGTCCCTCGATGGCCAAGGTTCGGGTCAACCCGTAGAGACCTAATTTGGCCATACCGTAGTTGGACTGGCCGAAGTTGCCATAAATACCTGAAGTGGAGGCGGTGAAGATCACCCGTCCCCAATGCTGTTCACGCAGATGTGGCCAGGCAGCATGGGTAACTTTATAGGCCCCTTCGACATGAACCCGATAGACCTGATCCCAATCGTTGTCTTCCATTTTGTGGAATGTCTTGTCGCGCAGAATACCGGCATTGTTGACCACCACATCGACGCGACCAAAGGTATCCAGCGCCTGCTCGACAATACGATGACCATCGGCCACCGAGTCATGGTTGGCCAGTGCTGTACCTCCCGCCTCCCGGATCTGTACAACCATCCGGTCGGCCGCAGAGGCGTTCGCACCTTCGCCATGAGTGGAGCCGCCCAGATCGTTGACCACCACCCGCGCACCGTGACGAGCAAATAACAAGGCATGGGCTCGGCCCAGACCTCCTCCGGCGCCCGTCACTATCACTACTTTATCGTCCAGGCGCACAGAATCGCTCATGCTCGACACTCCAACAAATCAACAGGGGATGTCCGAGTGTCGGCCAGCATCGGCCCGCACACAATCAAGCGCGCCTGGGGTGAATGGCTGTCGATAAGGCCAGAAAATGATGCAATTCGCCTGTTCTCAGGACCAGGCCACCTTCTGCTGCGCAGGCAGGGCCTGCTCGCGAAACGCCAGATAATGGCGCAACACTTGCGTTGGCGCTTCTGTATGAGGGTAATGACCAATGCCCGGGAGCAAGACAGCATCTGGGTTTGGAATCAATTGCAGGTAACGCTGATACATATGTGCGCCAGAAACCGGGTCCACTGCGCCGTTGATGAAACGCAGTGGTATAGCCTCTTTCTGCATAGCCGCAAGCCAACGTTCGCGGTGGATCGCCCGCTCCGGTACGTAGGTCACCAGCTTGTGCAGGATGCGCGTGCCACGGTTGGCAACCATCAGGCTCCAGCAGTCATCCAGGGCACTCTCACTGGGATGCGTGCAAGGCCCGTAGACCTGGGTGACGTTGCGCACCAGATCATCACGGCCAAACGAGCGCGCCACCAGCCAGCCAAGTCGGCTGAGCAGAAGTTTCTGGATCAGCAGTGAACGATGGCATTCCGGGAACAGCCCGCCATTGAGGAACACACAACTGGCAATGTCGGCCCGACCTTCATGATGGCGTGCCAGCAGTTCCTGAGAGACGCTGTCGCCATAGTCATGAGCCAACAAGTGAACCGGCTGATCTACTTGCAGGTGTTCAAGCAACGCCTGTTGCAGATCGGCCTGCTCGATCAAGGAGTAGTGGTGATGAACGGGTTTGGAGGAATCGCCAAAGCCGAGCATGTCACAGGCAATGACCCGAAAGCGCTGGGTCAATGGAGCCCACAGATAATGCCAGTCCCAGCTCGCGGTGGGAAAGCCATGAATAAGCAGCAGTGGTTCACCTTGACCTGCTGTCCAGTATCGAATGGTCTGGCCACGGAAGGTAAAATTCAGCCCCCGGGTGCGCCAGACGCATAGTGGAATTTCGGTCAAGGGCATCAGCGTATCCCCGTTGAACAGGGGAGTAGCGGGTTGGGCAAGGCATCAGTTGCGATCATTGCAATCACCTCGGCACATTCGTGTGCTCTAGTGACGCAGTCTAATCAGCACACTGGCAAAGGTAAGTTGCATTGGCAGCCAGCTTATTGACCTTGTGAGTCAGGCAGCAAAATAACCTGACCCGTCACAGGATCAATAGCAGCAAGGGTGCGGCAAACAGGTTGAGAAGCCCGGTCAATACCATCACCAGGCCCGCCACAGAGCCCTCTTCACCCCCGACCTCATGGGCCCGACTGACCCCTGCGCCATGCGCGCCAACACCAAACAACGCGCCACGTGCCAAGGGCGTACGCAACGGCAGGAACTTCAGCAGCACCCCACCAAACATGGCGCCCAGCACACCGGTGAACATCACGAAAACCGCTGTCAGCTCCGGCACCCCGCCCAGATCCCGGGCCAGCGGCATGGCAAAGGGCGTGGTAATCGAGCGCGGCAACAACGACAGGCTCACCGAGTTATCCAGTGACAGCAGGTGCGCCAGGCCCCAGGAGCTGGAAATGGACGCGGCACTGCCCACCAGCATTCCCAGGGTCAATGCCGGCCAGTGACGAGCCAGCAGTGCCCGTTGTTGCCAGATCGGAACCGCGAACGCCACCGTCACCGGCCCCAGAACCGCCATCAGCCAATGGGTGTCTCGGGAATACTCGGCGTAGGCCGTGTTCAACGGTACGGCAACCGCCAGCAGCAACGCTGGCACCAGAATCAGCGGCGACAACAGGTAGCGACCTGTGCGCCGGTACAACCAGCGGCTTCCCAAGTAAGCCGATAGCGTCAATATCAGCCAGAACAGGGGCATGGGTTCAAGCGTCATGACGCATCCTCCAACGGCATACCCACTCCACGGTGACGGCGGTCATAACCATGACCATCAAGGTACTGACCGCGATCACCAGAAGAATTCGCCAGCCCTCATCGCGCAGCAAGCTACCGTAGTCGAGCAGGCTCATCAGCGCAGGAATGAAGAACAGCAGCATTTCGGCCATCAACAAACCGGCGCCTAGCTGCAAGGCTGCAGGCTTGAGCCAGCCCAGGGCAAATGCGCTCAACAGCAGCGCCAGCCCCATTACTCCGCCGGGAATTGGCCAGCCGAGCCAAGCTGCCAACTGGCCGCCAATTGCATAAAGAGAAAGAAATACTGCCAGTTCGGCAAGTAGACGCAGGAAGCGTTTGAATGATGCGGGTTTCATCGCAGTGGACCTCTTCAAGGCTCTATTCTAGAGTCCCCTTCACCACGCTAAAAACGAATTGTTAGACTAGCTTCCATTCCATAATGGAATTCATAACATGGAATTCAAACAGCTGCGCAGTTTCATCGAAGTGATCCACCAGGGTGGTTTCACTCAAGCTTCGCAAACCCTGAACATCAGCCAATCGGCCGTCAGCAAGCAAGTGGCCCAGCTCGAGCACGACCTGGGTGCACCATTGCTGGAACGCCAAGGTTCACAATTACACCTGACGTCTGCCGGCAGGATTGTGCTGGAACGAGGCGAAGCGATGCTGCGCATGCGCCAGGAACTGCTCAATGAGCTCGATGACTTGAGCCAACTGGGCCGTGGCGAACTGCGCCTTGGCCTGCCGCAGCTTGGTAGCGACGCACTGTTTGCCAGGCTGTTCGCCGAGTACCGTCGGCGCCATCCCAACATCACCATTCATTTGCTTGAAGGCGGTAGCCGCAGTGTCGAGCAGGCCGTGCTAAGCGGTGAGCTGGAGCTCGGTGGCAGCCTGACACCGAATGATCCGGCGTTCGCGTTTCAGCCGTTCTGCAATGAGCCGCTCGATGCATTGCTGCCCACCGATCACCCCTTGGCGGGGGCCGGACGAATCAGTCTGGCGCAATTGGCTGAGACGCCATTTTTGCTCTATCAGCGCAGCTTCGTGCTCAATGACCGGCTGCTTGGCGCGTGCCAGCAACTGGGCTTTACCCCGAGGGAGGGTGGACGAAGCGGCCAAGCCGACTTCCTCGCTGCGCTAGTCGCCGCAAACCAGGGCGTCGTGTTGCTGCCGAGCGTAGTAGCCCGAGGCCTGGAACGCCCCGGCGTGGTTCGCCTGACGTTGAGCGAACCAACCGAACTGCGCTGGGACATCGCCTTCATCTGGCGAAAAGGCGCTTATCTGTCACGCGCAGCGCAGGCCTGGCTGCAATTGCTGCGCGAGCAACCTCACGCGGACTGATCAGCCGCGCAGCGCGCTGGTCAATTCGGCCAGCCATGGCTCGGCATCGGTTTCCGGGGTGACGGTTTCGCTGGCATCCAGGCGCAACATTGGTAGCACTTCACGGACGCCCATTTCAGCGAACAACTCACGCATCTGTTCGCCACCGCCACAAAAGGTATCGCCATAACTGGAATCACCCAGGCCGATCACTGCACCGGGAAGCCCGCGCCAGGCTGCGGGCAGCACGTCGCGAATTTCACTGAACAATGGCATCAGGTTATCAGGCAACTCGCCCATCCCCGTGGTTGAGGTCACCGCCAGGAAGGCTTCAGGAGCAAAGCCCTGAAGATCTTGCAAAGTAGCGCGATTGGCGTGCCAGGCCTCGAATCCTGCAGCGTTGAGCAGGGACTGAGCATGCCGGGCGACTTCTTCGGCAGTACCGTAGACCGAACCGGAAAGGATGGCGACTTTCATAAAGGATTCCGAAGCTGAGTAAAAACGTAGGATACTAGCATCGGACACTGGCAAAAGGCCTCATTCTCCAGATGTGAGGCGCCAGCCAATCCTCTAGAATCAACCGCCGTTCTTGTTTCAGCCTTGCGGACCTCGTCGAATGATTAACGCAACATTGCTGCAACGTATGGTCGATGCCTCGGTCGACGGGGTCGTGATTGCCGAGCAAGAAGGTGATGACGACACCATCCTGATTTATGTGAACCCGGCGTTCGAGCGAATGACCGGTTACCAGGCCAACGATATTCTTTATCAAGACTGCCGATTCCTGCAGGCCGATGATCGAGACCAGGACGCCCGCGCGCGAATCCGAGAGGCGATCAACAGCGGCCGACCAAGCCGGGAAATCCTGCGTAACTACCGCAAGGATGGCAGCATGTTCTGGAATGAACTGTCGATTACCCCGGTGCTCAACGAGGCCGATCAGCTCAAGTATTTCATCGGTATTCAGAAGGATGTCACCCGCCAGGTCGAGAGCGAACATCGGCTGGTGGAACTGGAACGCGAGCTCGCCGAAGCCAAGGCATATATTTCCAGGCTGGAAAGCGACGAACGGTAAAAACAAAACTACCGTATGGTTGTCCATCACGGTGACTAAATGCATTCACGACTGACCCATTCGAGTTCGACCATGCAAGCAGATGCCCTCCTGACTCAGGATGAGTTGGACTTTATCAGGACCATGCAGCGCGCCTCGCAGCCTTCTTCGGCTGAGTCGCCTTCGCGCCTGATGGTCAATGGCGGCACCGAGATCAAGCACCTGCTGACCCAACTGATTGCCCAGGAGCAAGTCACCCTGCAGGCGCAGTTCGACAACCACCAGATGACCTTCCCCCTGCATCTGGTCGAAGATGAGTTCCACTCCCTGCAGCTGCAACTGGGTGCGCCGCACATCTATGAAGAAGGCCCGATGGTACGGCCATGGCGCCTGACCCTCGATACTCCAGTCGCGCTGGTAGATGAACTGGGCCTGAGCACCGGTTTGTGGGTACGGGAGATTTCCTTCAAGGGCGTATTGGTGGAATTTCGGGATCAGCCCAAACCGCCGAAAACCTTCGACCTCTGGTTCGCCCCGGACAATTGCCCGCCCATTGCCTTGCACGGGATTCTGCAGCGTCGGACCGGGCAAAACCTGGCTGCGTACAAGCTGAGCCAGAGCCAGCAGGGAGAAATCGACCGGCTACGCGAGTACATTCTCCAGGCCCATCGCCAAGCTCACCCGGAACTGCATCCTCAACTATCCAAGTGACCTGCCAGCGATTGCTGCAAACGACGCAGCATAAAGCGGCCTTCATTGCCAAGGCACGCCACTTGCGACCCGATAAGGCTGTCCTGGGCCATTTCCGCCGCCTCTCCCGCCAGCAATAACGGACACTCCAAGCCCAGAGCAAGCCGAGCCAAACGCTTGGGCAAGTCATGCGCCGGAGGATGATTGGAGAACAGCACCAGGGCGTGTGGACTCATGCGTTCGCAGACCAGGGTGAGTTCTTCCACAGGCTGGCCCAGACCGAGTACTGTCACCCCAATTTCACTGGTACCCAGCATCAGCGCGGTTACCAGCAGTTCCAGCTCGCGGCAGTGGCCAGGTATCGCCGCAAGCACCACCCTGATCTCCTGCTGCCCAGCGCTCAACTGCAGGCGCTGGAGCACGCGGCCGCGCAGGAAACCATCGAGAAACAGCCATTCGCTGAGGTGACCGAACGCTTCCTGGGTGCTGCGCAACTCCTGCCAGACTGGCAAAAAGATGTCCTGGAATGCCACCACCTGTGGAAAAGTACTGAACACCTGACCGTACACCTGCTCCAGGCGCAGCTCATCGAACGCTCTTACAGCTTGGCGCAGTTGCAGTTGCCACTGCTTGAAATCGTCTTTGGAAATCGGGTTGGGTCGAACTTCGCCTTGCAGCTTGAGGCTCTGGCTGCGCGCCAGGATCTTGCCTACTTTACTCACGGCAACGCCACGCTCGATCCAACCGAGGATATTACGCACCTCATCGATATCGGCCTGGGAATAGAGGCGGTGCCCACTTTCGGTGCGTGTCGGCTGGATAAGCCCATATCGACGCTCCCACGCGCGTAGCGTAACCGGGTTGATACCCGTCAGGCGCGAGACTTCACGAATGGGAAACAGCTCCTCATGATCGAGGTCACCGGCGTTCGATGAAGGCTGGGCAGACTCAAGCATTGCCAGAAACCACGACTCTTTTGGGGTAGAGCACATTCTACTCCGGGCAATACAAAAGCGACTATTGGCATTTCTGTCAGTTGGCGACAACCCAGCACTGACGAGTCAGGTTATTTCAGGAATAATCCGTGCCCGCTTTTTGCATGCAACCCAATGCCGTCCTCCACCCCGGACGCATTATACGGGCAAGGCCATCCGCCCTGCCCCGTTGCCAGGAGATACACAATGTCTACCCCTCCCGTTACGTTGATGGTAACGCGCCGCGTCGCCGAAGGCCGCTATCAGGATCTGATGAGCTGGCTTCACGAAGGCGAACAATTGGCCACCGACTTTACCGGCTACCTGGGCTCGGGCGTACTGGCGCCACCGCCACAGGGCGACGAGTTTCAAATCATCTTCCGCTTTACCAACGAGCACACCATGCATGCCTGGGAGCACTCGGCTTCGCGTAACGCCTGGTTGACCCGTGGCGACGGTTTGTTCGAGCAGCCGCACGAGCTGCGGGCCAGTGGCCTGGACGGCTGGTTTGGCACCAATCCGGTACAGCGCCCTCCACGCTGGAAACAAGCTGTGGCAATCTGGCTGGCGTTCTTTCCGGTCTCACTTTTGTTCAACCTGTTGTTCGGCCAATGGCTGGGCGCCCTCGACCTGGTTCCGCGCATACTGCTGAGCACGCTAGGGTTAACGCCCTTGATGGTGTATGTGTTCATTCCCTTGTCCACCCGCCTGCTGGCCAACTGGCTCAACGCCCCGGCACGCAGCTGCAGGCCGCAGGGTGCGCGCAACGCGGTCTAGTTCGGGTATGCTGGCGGTCATCCAAGCGAACCTGCAAAAGTTGACCGTCCCCACCATGAACAGCCCAATTCTTGTCACCGGAGCCAGCCAACGAGTCGGACTGGCGTTGGCCCTGAACCTGGCGCAGGCCGGCCATACCGTGGTCAGCGCCAGCCGTAGCAAAAACCCCGAGGCTACGCACCCGAACATCATCCAGTTCCAGGCCGATTTGTGCCGGGAAGACGACCGCCAGGCCCTGATCGAGCATCTCAAGAGCAACTATGACGGCCTCAGAGCAATTATTCACAACGCCTCGTTGTGGCTCGACGACGATCTGGTCAATCTCAACACCATGTTCAAACTGCACGTCGAAGCGCCGTACCACCTGAACCTGGCGCTGGGCGAGCAGCTGTTGAAAATGGCCAAGGCCGATATCATCCATATCTGCGACGAAACCTCCTCGCGCGGCAGCAAGAGCCACATTGGCTATGCCGCTACCAAGGCTGCGCTGCAGAACATGGTGTTGTCCTTTGCCGAGAAATACGCACCGGTGGTCAGGGTCAATGCGATTCTGCCCGGGCTGCTGATTCTCAAGGAAAACAGCGACGACGCGTACCGTCAACAAACCCTGAAGAAGGCCTTGCTGGAATTTGAGCCGGGCGCGCAGCCGCTGATCGAGGCGGTGCAATTCCTCCTCGAAAGCCAATACAGCACCGGCAGCAATGTGGTCATCAACGGTGGCCGCCATCTGAAAAACCGCATCGCGGTAGACTGAATTGTCCTTGTCACGAGAATGACCATGAACGACCAACAAAAACTTGAGCTAGAAGCCGCCGCCTTCCGCCGGCTGGTTGCTCATCTGGACAGCCGCAAGGATGTACAGAACATCGACCTGATGAACCTTTCCGGTTTCTGTCGTAACTGTCTGTCCAAGTGGTACAAGGCCGCCGCCGACGAGCGCCAGATCGAACTGAGCCTGGATGACGCCCGCGAAGTGGTCTACGGCATGCCCTATGCCGAGTGGAAAGCCCAATACCAGAAAGAAGCCAGCTCCGAACAGCAAGCTGCCTTTGCCAAAGGAAAACCCCATGACTGATCTGAACACCCTGCGCAAAAGCCTGAACAGTGGCGAACATGCCTTCGCGGACACCTTGGCTTTTGTCGCTGCCCACTACGAGTATCAGCCACAAGCATTCAGCAATGGCGGTGTGGAAAGTACTGCCGGACAGAACGAAGGCTCATGCAAAACCTTGGGCCTGGCCCTGCTCGAAGGTCTGAGCAACGAAGAAACGCTGCTGGCATTCGGCGAACACTACCGCTCGGTCCTGGCTACCCCTGAAGGCAGCGACCACGGCAACATCCGCGCCCTGATGCAGCACGGCCTGGCCGGCGTCACGTTTGCGGCACCGCCGCTCAAGGCTCGCTAAGGGCGAGCAGGCGTCCCGGCGCGCCATCGGCCAATTGCCCGTGTTGCAGCCACTGCAGGGCAATTGGCCAGAGCCGGGTCTCGAAACGATTGTGGAAAAAAGCGAAATGGCCAATCTGCGCCTCGCCGATATCGGCCGGTGCAATGCGCAAATGGCTGGGTGAACTGGAGGCACAGTAACTGAGCAAGCGCTCGATTGCCGCAACCGTGCCGAAAGGATCATCGGTCAGACTGATCGCCAAGGTTTGCGCCCTGAACCGGGTAAACGGCCGTTCGATCAACGCCTTGCCGCTGGGACGCCGCTCGTAGGCTGCGCTCAACGTGCTCCAGTCTTTGACCACGCCGGCCGGGGTGTCTTCCAACCAACCCAGACGCTTGCCGGGAAAATATCCGAAGAGCTGCGTCAGCAGCGGCATTACTACATGCCACTTGCCCAACAGCTGCCAGCGGCTGTCGGCGGCATAGTCACGCCAATAAGCAAACTGCGCGCCCACCGTTACCAACCTGCGCAACTGGGTGGACGATGCCGCCAATCCTGCCGCACAGCCACCGAAGCTATGGCCGACAACATCGATCGGCTGGCCGGGAAACTCCCGATGAGCACGCTGCAGTACCGCTTCGAAATCCAGTACGCCCCAGTCGGTCCAGGTCGCCTTGAAGTTGCGCATCGATGCCGGGCGCGACTCTCCAATGCCGCGATAGTCATAGGTCATGACATCGAAACCGTGGTTGAACAGGTATTGGGCAAAACGGGCGTAGTAACTGCAACGCACCGAGGTGGCAGCGTTAATGATCACCACCGGGCGTGCGCTGTCGACCAAGGGATGGCGCCAGCTGAAACCGCCAATGGAATAACCATCGCTTGCCGTTTCGCGAAACGCTTGTGCAGCGCTGCTGGCGGCCAATAGAGGTGAAAATGCTTCGAGGCTGCTCATCGGGAAACCTCAAACAGTCGCCGCTCCCGCACGAATACGGGAACGGCGGCAGAGGACTGCTTACAGCTCGATGCAGTCGAATTTAACGTCGGTGGCTACATCGGCGTCGTAATCAACGTCCGCACGCTCGAAACCGAACAACTTGAGGAACTCGCGCTTGTAGTCCTTATAGTCGGTAACGTCGAACAGATTCTCGGTGGTCACAGTTGGCCACAGGGCTTTGCAGGCATCCTGGACGTCATCACGCAGCTCCCAATCGTCCAGACGTAGGCGGCCTTCTTCGTCCAGTGCTGCCGGTGCACCATCTTCACGGTACAGACGGTCACGGAACAGACGGTCCAACTGATCCTGAGTACCTTCGTGAACACCCTTTTCCTTCATGATCTTGAAGACCATCGACAGGTACAGCGGCATCACCGGAATAGCCGAGCTTGCCTGGGTAACCACGGACTTGAGCACCGCCACATTGGCGCCACCACCGACTTTGCTGCTCAGACGCTTGGCCGTTTCGTCCAGGTCCATCTTGGCCTTGCCCAAGGCGCCGTGCCAGTAGATCGGCCAGGTAATCTCGGTACCGATGTAGCTGAAGGCAACAGTACGAGCTTGCGGGGCCAGAACGCCGGCAGCATTCAGGGCATCGATCCACAGTTGCCAGTCCTGGCCACCCATGACGGTAACGGTATCAGCGATTTCCTGCTCGGTAGCAGGCTCGATGGAGGCCTCGATGATGGTGTCTTTGTTGGTGTCGATGGCAGTCGATTTGTACGGCTGGCCAATCGGCTTGAGGGCCGAACGTACCAGTTCACCGGTCTGTGGCAGTTTGCGCACAGGCGAAGCCAGCGAGTAGACCACCAGGTCGACCTGGCCGCCCATTTCGTTCTTGATCAGTTCAATGACCTTGGCCCGCGCTTCGTCGGAGAAGGCATCGCCGTTGATCGACTTGCTGTACAGGCCTTCGGCCTTGGCGAACTTGTCGAATGCGGCGGCGTTGTACCAGCCGGCAGTGCCTGGCTTGGTCTCAGTACCCGGCTTTTCGAAGAATACGCCCAGGGTGTCTGCACCAAAGCCGAACGCGGCGGTGATGCGTGCTGCCAGGCCGTAGCCGCTGGATGCACCGATCACCAGGACCTTCTTCGGACCATCCTTGCGCACGCCCTGCTTGCGGGTGGCTTCGATCTGATCACGTACGTTCAGCTCGCAACCGGTTGGATGCGTAGTGGTGCAGATAAAACCGCGAACTTTAGGGTGGATGATGGCCAATGTCTGTACCTCGTCAGTGAATATGCTGAGGGAGCCGAATCGCGGGGGACTCGTGGTTCCGTTGCTGTGAGGGTGAGACTACACCCGCAGCGTTGCCGACACATCCGGCTCCCTGGAATCCTTGAGGGCGCTACTTTGTCACAGCGTGGAAAAGTTCAGCAACTGCTGATATCAGACTCTGAATGCTCCGATCAGGCGTTTGAGCTCCATCACCTGGGCTGACAGCTGGCGGCTGGCATCTTCAGTCTGGTGAGCGCCTTGGGTGGTGTGTTCGGCTGCCCGATTGATCTGCACGATATTCTGGTCGATGTCCTGGGCAACCGCTGTCTGCTGCTCGACCGCCGCCGCAATCTGCTGGTTCTGATCGACGATGGTACCAACTGCGCCCAGTATGTTTTCCAAGGCCTGCTGCACCTGCTGCGACTGCCCGACCGTACCGGCAGCCACTTGGTGGCTGGCATCCATGGCCTTGACCGCAGCACCGACACCGCCTTGCAGGCGCGAGATCATCTGGTCGATTTCTTCGGTCGAGTGTTGGGTACGTTTGGCCAGGGTACGTACTTCATCGGCCACCACGGCAAAGCCACGCCCCTGTTCTCCGGCACGCGCGGCCTCGATGGCAGCATTGAGTGCCAGCAGGTTGGTTTGCTCGGCAATGCTCTTGATGACTTCAAGTACGCGACTGATGGCCTGACTGTCACCTGCTAGTTGATTGATGACCGCCACTGACTGATCGATTTCTCCGGCCAGTCGCGCAATATTGCCTTGCTGAACCTCTACCAGACCGCGGCCACTCACGGTTTCCTGATTGACGCTATGAGCACTGTTGACCGCCGCCGCGGCACTGCGCGCCACTTCCTGGGCAGTGGCCGACATCTGATTCATGGCCGTGGCCACCTGCTCGATCTGCCCACGCTGGCCACTGACCGCCTGATTGCTGCGTGCCGACACCGCATGCACCTGCTCTGCCTGGTGCTCGACTTCAACCACAGTGCGACCGACCTGCTCGATAAGATCATGAATACGCTGGACCGTACCGTTGAACACCTGCCCCAGCTCACCCAGTTCGTCACGGCTGTCGGCTCGAAAGCTTACGGTCATATCCCCGGCAGCGACCTTGTCCATGACCGCGCCCAGGCTTTTCAGGGTATGACGGGTAGATGCGTAGAAACCGCCGTAGAGATAGACGATCAGTAAAAATACGCCTGCCAGCGCAGATACCAGCAAGATCATGTGCAAACGATGCTCGCCGAGGCGCTGCTGCAATTGCTGATCAAGAAACTCGCCTGTCGCCGTGTTGAGCGCGTAGGTATGGGCCATCAGCGCGCTGACTTGCTGGTAGAACCCCAACCACGGTGCGTCGAAGGTTTCGGCCATGACCACCTGTTCTTCGAACAGCTCACTGGCCTGCTTCAACGAAGCCTGGCTGCTGCTGGCCAGGCTGCCTAGACGCGCCTGCGCAGCAGGCTCACTGGCCAATGCCTCCTGGACCCTCAACGCATAGTTTGCTGCGAGCTTGTCCAGTCGCTGCAGCAAATCTTCGAAGCGGGTACTGACAGCAGAGTTGAGAAAGCCTTGGCCCAGCGAATAAGCCCCCATCGCCCGGCCTTCGCCCAGGGTCTGGGTCACTTCAGGGGTGACGTTGACCATCAACTCTGTCAGTTGGCGAATTGCCACGTCGCTGTCCTGGGTAAGTCCGGCCTGGCTGGCAATCATTTTGCTCAGCACCTGGGCCTGCGCCAGAAGCTTGTCGAGATGGGCAACCTTGCTGGTCAGGGACGACTCGGCTTGGGCAGCTTTAAGCAAGTTGAGCATGTCATCGCGCTTGCCATGGAGGTCCCGCGCCTGGCCCTCATCGGCGATAACAGCAGAAATACCCGACAAACGCTCGAACACTTGCTGCTCAAGCGTCGAAATCTGCGCCTCAAGATCGCCGGCCTTACCCGACTGGCCGAGTATGGCGTTGATTTGTACCAGGTTGCCCAGGGTTTCCAGGTCACCACGCAAGGTCATGCTGTTGCCGAGCAGTTCAAGACTCTTGAGCTCGACCTGGGTGGCATGGAATTTCGCGTAGGAGTCGTGGACCAGGTAGTAGTTGGTCACCAACATAGGCAGGAAGAACAGAATACTGATCAGGCTGAATTTCATCCCGAAGCTCAGCCGATTCATCAGTGCGATGGCCGGATACAACAGACTCTTCACAGGCGGTCCCCTCCGATTCTTATTGTTATGCGCGCACAATGGCACTAGGCCACTGATGAAATTTCAGCACCTGTATAACGCATATCGGAAGGAGGTTTTGTAACTTAAGGTAAACCGATGCGGGAGCAGACCAGCGGCTGCTCCCGCTCGCGGAGTCAGCCAAGGACGGTCCACAGGGCGAAACACGCATACCAGAGCACTGCAGAGCGAAGCAGCAGCTCCCATAGCGAATCCAGCCCGACCAGACCAACAGGTCCTGCTGGCACATCTGCTGGCATGTCCCCGGCGACTTTACCGACCGATGCGATCAGTTTTTCCGCACTGATGTGCCAATTGAGCAACTCGTGCAGCATCACTCGGCTTACTGCAACAAAATTGCCGACCAGGGCAAAGCTCACACCCAGCACTCGTACCGGCGCCCAGTCGAAGGCATGACGCAATTGCTGGGCACGTTCACGCAGCGCTGCCGTATTGGCATGCTCGGCGCTCAACGCCAGCAAACGATAGGCCAGCGCCGCCGCCGGGCCCAACAGGGCATACCAGAAAATCACCGCAAAGAAGCTTTGGTACGCTTGCCACAACAAGTGCCCCTGAACCCGCTCGAGCAGAGATGACGCGTCGTCGCCGTTCACATTCAGGTCACGTTCGGCCACGTGCACCGCAGCTTGCTCATCGCCGCGCCGCCAGGCGTCGCGAAACGGGCCCAGTGATGCTTTGACGTCACCGCGGCCCAGGCTGTAGATCAGCACCAGCAAATGCACTGGCAGTGCCAGCAAGCCGTAGGCGACCGGTTGCAGCACATGAACCAGCAAAGCCACCAGCAGCACCGGCAACAGCACCAGTATCAGCAGCAGCCACCATGGATGGCTTTTGCCGCTGCGCTCCAGGCGGGCAAGTTCGGCACGAAAGAAACCGTCGCGTTGCAGTCGCTGGCGCAATGCCGAAAATTTCTCGACCCACAGCACCAGTAACAACACCAGAAAACTCATGATCTGCCCTCTTTGTTCTGCAAGGCCGCACGGTATCGCGACCAGTCGAAAGCTGGGCCCGGGTCGGTCTTACGCCCCGGGGCAATATCGCTGTGGCCCTGGATTCTCTGCTCGTCAATGGCCGGCCAGGCAACCTGGATCTGACGGGTCAGTTGCTCCAGAGCCTGATACTGGGCATCGGTGAAAGGCAGCTCATCCGTGCCTTCAAGCTCGATGCCGATGGAAAAGTCGTTGCAGGACTCACGTCCGGCAAAACAGGACACCCCAGCATGCCAGGCGCGATCCAGACAGGAAACGAACTGGGTCACCTTGCCGTCTCGCTCAATCAGAAAGTGCGCTGACACGCGCAGATGCTTGATCCCTTCGAAATAGGGGTGTTCGTCCGGGTCCAGGCGATTTTGAAAGAACTCCTGGACCTTGCCGGTAGCAAACTGCGCGGGCGGTAGACTGATATTGTGAATCACAAGCAGAGAGATGACTTCGCCGTCGGCGCGGGCATTGAAGTTCGGCGAAGGGCAATGAGTGATGCCGGCGAACCAACCTGTAGTGCGGTCCAGTTGCATAGAAAATCCTGAGGCACGAGAGCACGCTCTCAGTATGCCCCGAGGCGTAAAGGGATGCATGGTTAAAACACGTGGGAAAACTAACGCAGCTGATGTCGGCGCAATTGACTCACTACCGAGTCCAACGCCCGGTCGAACAGCAGCGTGTCGTCGAGTACGCGCGCATTACCGCGGCGAAAGGCAGCTGCCAGCGCGAGCGGCGAATACTCACAAACCTTGAGGCCGGTGCGGTTGACGAACACCAGCCGGTCAGTGCTGTCGATCTGGGTAATCAGCTTGCATCGCTGCACATCTTCGCCATCCTTCAGCTCTACCCAGTTGCCAATACGCAAGCGTTGCACTTGCAGTAAAGCCGGATCGTCGTTGGTCATGCACATCACGCTGTCCACTGGCATTGCCTGTTCCGGGCCGATCAGGTTGATTTCATCAAGCACCAGCACACGCTCCAGCCCGGCGGCGCTCAGGTGGCTGCCAGTTAACGAGTTTTCGAATGCCTGTATGTGCAAGGCTTCCAGTTGCGCAAAAAACTCGCTGGTGGCGAAGGGATCAAAAACAGCGCCGGCCAGGCCATCACGCAGAGCCTTGAGCAACCCCGGCAAAATCTCAAGCAAGCGCTGGCGCGCCTGCGGCTCGTCGGTGGAATGCTCGACACTCCAGATCAATTCATCCATGGTCTCCAGCCCTTCGAGCCACGAAACCGATGTATCACCATACTTGAGATAAGCCAGTAGCAGCACCTGGCTCCAGGCCTCTTCGAGCAAGCGCACCACCACCCGTGGCAGGCTTTTGCCCAAGAGCCGGCGATTGAGCTCCTGCTGCACGCGTTGACGCGCCAGATGCGCGCGTGCGCGGCCTTCTTCGGCATCACGCGTGCGTTGTTCCAGCAGTTCATTGCGCCGTCGCTCTTCGCTGCTGAAGGCGACAAATTCGTTAAGCAGTTCGGAAAAAATCACCGGATCATCGTCAAAGTCGTTAAGCAGGCTCTGGATGATTTTCTCCACGCGCAGGTAAAAGGCATCGCGCTGGCCGTCATCGCCTGCCTCCCAACCCACGGCTGCGGTGGCGATTTCGTTGAGCAGGCGTCGGGCGGGATGACAGTTGCGACTGAAAAAGCGCTTATCCAGCACTGCAACCTTGAGCATGGGGATCTGCATACGTCCGATCAGGCTGCGCAGAGAATGCGGCAGGTTGTGATCGGCAAGAATGAAATCGAAGAGCATGGCAATCAGGTTGATGACATCCTCATCAACCCCTTCGACCTTGCGGTAGGTGCCGCTCTTTACACTGACGCGAGTCAACAACTGCTCAAGCTGCTGGTGCAGGTCGAAATCATCAGCCTCGCAGGCCGGCGGTACATAGTGCTGCAGATGAGAAAGCAGGCGCAGCAGATCACGAGTACTGATCGGCTGCACCGGGCTACACGCCTCAAGCCGCGGCGCTACACGTCCACGCACCCTCGACAGCAAACTTTGCAAAGAGGCGAATACCGCCTGCTCGTTGGCATCCAGCTCTATATTCGGCTCACCACATTGGCAGGAGGTGTCCTCGACGCTTGGTATGGGACGGTGCTGCGCTCGACGCCGATGTACCGCTTTGAGTTCAGGCAGAATCCCGGTCGCCATCAATAACTGATTGGCTTCGCCATACAGTTGCTGGGCGTCCTGCAGGACGTAACGCTCGAAAAGCTTGAGGATGATCAGCTTGACCTTGATGCCCACCCCCAGATTGCGCCCAGCCTGGAGAAAATACTCACACAGCATGGCCGGGCCGAGTGGATTACGTCGGTCATCGAGAGGCTGGCCGGTCAGTACGCTGAAACGCAAGGTCAACTGATTGAGGGCAAAGCCGTCGCGCGCAAGAATCCGCTCGACCATCGCCTCCAGCACGCTGGAGCGCTCTTGCTCGTTCAGTACCGCCTGAGCTGACTGTTCAGGGCTGCCAGACTGCCTGGGTAACAGCATCTCGGCCTGCCCCATGCGCCCGAAGGCTTCATAGAAGCAGTCCAGGTAGCCACGCTCGATATTCTTGCTTTTCAGCCGCAGGTCTCGCATGGCTTCGAACAGTGCATTCTGCTCACTGTTACTGACCGCTTTGTCAGCCATCTCGAACAGCATGTCGTCGGCATTCTCGAACAACGCCTGCAGCCCTTGACGCAGTTGTAATGCAGCTTTGTCACGCACCTGCAGAAGCACCACCGGCAGACGAGCCATAGGCGCGTTGAGCGCCTGATCGATGGTGGCCTTGATTGGCACCACCTTCCCGTCTTTGTGCATCCCGGACTCCTTGCAGGGTAGATTTTTGTAGTGAGGCGACAGATCGTCAAAGCCATGACGTCAAATAGAAGTCGCATTATCTGGCAAAATCAAGACACTCGCCAGCACGGGCTGCCCTATAATCCCGGGCAATTAGCTTGTGGAGCCTGCCATGCCGAATTTACGCCTCGCCGACCTGACCGCCGAAATCGAAGCCAACGTGCGCCGTGCGTTGCTCGAAGACGTTGGCAGTGGCGACATCACCGCCCAGTTGATCCCGGCCGAGCGCCTTGCCAAAGCCACTATCATTACCCGCGATGCGTGCGTCATCGCCGGCAGTGCCTGGGTCGATGCAGTGTTTCGTCAGCTCGATCCGCGGGTAGCGGTGCATTGGCAGGTAAAGGACGGCGAGCGTGCCCAGCCCAACCAGCCGCTGTTTCATCTGGAAGGACCCGCCCGCTCGCTGCTGACCGGGGAGCGCAGTGCGCTGAATTTCCTGCAATTGCTCTCGGGTGTGGCAACACGCGCGCAGTTCTTCGCCGATAAAGTCGCCGATACCCAGGTCAAGCTGCTCGATACCCGCAAGACCCTGCCGGGCCTGCGCCTGGCGCAGAAGTACGCGGTCACCTGTGGCGGTTGCCACAATCATCGTATCGGTCTGTTCGATGCCTTCCTGATCAAGGAAAACCACATCGCCGCCAGCGGCGGAATTGCCCAGGCTATCAGCGCCGCCCACAAGATCGCGCCCGGCAAGCCGGTGGAAGTTGAAGTGGAAAGTCTGGAAGAGCTCGAGCAAGCCTTGGCTGCCGGTGCCGACATCGTCATGCTCGACGAACTGAGCCTGGACGACATGCGCGAAGCCGTGCGCCTGAATGCCGGCAAGGCCAAGCTTGAGGCCAGCGGGGGCGTAAACGAAGACACCCTGCGGGTGATTGCCGAGACCGGCGTGGACTACATCTCCATTGGTGCCATGACCAAGGATGTGAAGGCTGTGGACTTGTCCATGCGTCTGAGCCTGTAAACGCATTGCGGGGCAATCCCGCTCCTACCGGCTAGTGCAGCCACCGGTGGGAGCGGGATTGCCCCGCAATTTTTGCTACAGCAGAATCAAGCGTTCTGCAGACCGTCCAGGTAGCGCTCGACATCCAGCGCAGCCATGCAACCAGCACCGGCCGAGGTGATCGCCTGGCGATACACGTGGTCGGCTACGTCGCCCGCGGCAAACACGCCTTCAACGTTGGTAGCGGTAGCATTGCCATCACGCCCACCGTTTACCACCAGATAGCCATCCTTCAAGGTCAGCTGACCTTCGAACAGCGAAGTGTTCGGGGTATGACCGATAGCGATGAACACGCCGTCAACCTTGATTTCATCGAAGCTGCCATCGTTGTTCTTCAGACGAGCACCGGTGACACCCATGTCGTCGCCCAGAACTTCGTCCAGGGTGGCGTTGAGCTTCAGCTCGATCTTGCCTTCAGCCACACGTGCGTTGAGCTTGTCGACCAGGATTTTCTCGGCGCGGAACGTTTCGCGGCGGTGAACCAGCGTAACCTTGCTGGCGATGTTGGCCAGGTACAGGGCTTCTTCAACAGCGGTGTTACCGCCACCGACGACTGCCACTGGCTTGTTGCGGTAGAAGAAACCATCGCAGGTCGCGCAGGCAGAAACACCTTTGCCCATGAACGCTTCTTCCGATGGCAGGCCCAGGTAGCGAGCGCTGGCACCGGTAGCGATGATCAGGGCATCGCAGGTGTAGGTGGCGCTGTCACCTTTGAGGGTGTACGGCTTGCTGGCCAGGTCAACGGCGTTGATGTGATCGAACACCACTTCGGTCTCGAAGCGTTCGGCGTGTTCCTGCATACGCTGCATCAGTGCCGGACCAGTCAGGCCATGGGCATCGCCCGGCCAGTTGTCGACTTCCGTGGTGGTGGTCAGCTGGCCGCCAGCCTGCATGCCGGTAATCAGCAGCGGCTTGAGGTTGGCACGTGCGGCGTACACGGCGGCACTGTAACCGGCAGGGCCGGAGCCAAGAATAATCACACGCGAATGACGAACTTCAGACATGACGCTCTCCTGTCAAAGCGGGCGCTGGATTGCCCGCTTCGTATCGCCGGGGTGGCCGGCTGGAATAAAAAAGAACCTGCGAAGCACTTGGGGAAGGCTTTTGGCCGCAGGTTCTGAAAACCGTTTAAACGCAGCCTTACAGGCTGGCGGCGTTTTCCGCCAGGTAGTCGGCAACGCCTTTGGCATCAGCCTTCATACCTTTCTGGCCCGGACGCCAGCCAGCAGGGCAAACTTCGCCGTGCTGCTCGGTGAATTGCAGTGCTTCGACCAGACGGATCATCTCGTCGACCTCACGACCCAGCGGCAGGTTGTTGACAACCTGGTGCTGTACCACGCCTTGCTGGTCGATCAGGAACGAGGCACGCAATGCTACGCCAGCATCGTGTTCGATACCGTAGGCACGGGTGATTTCGTGCTTGACGTCGGCAACCATGGTGAATTCGACTTCGCCGATGCCGCCCTTCTCCACCGGCGTGCTGCGCCATGCGTGGTGAGTGAACTGCGAGTCGATGGAGACACCTACCACTTCAACACCCAGCTCGCGGAATTTATCCATGCGGTTGTTGTGGGCAATAATTTCCGACGGACAGACAAAGGTGAAGTCCAGCGGCCAGAAGAACAGCACGACGTATTTGCCGCGCAGCGAGGAGAGCTTGAAGCTGTCGACGATAGAACCGTCGCCCAGAACTGCCGCCGCATCGAAATCAGGGGCTTGCTTGTTGACCAGAATGCTCATGAAAACTCCTTGAAGATCAGAATTCGAAGGCGTTGAAAAATATGTGCGCACTTTAGCGAGGCCGCAGAGATTAAGGAAATATCCTTAGACAATCCACCTTATAGGCCGGCTCTATTCATCATCAGGGACTACAGCTGTTTGCCTATGACAGTACGCCTAGCCAGGAGCCGAGCTTTGTTACAGCCCGTTTCCTCCATAGCGCCGCGCTTTCGCCAGCCGCTCAAACTCGGTAAGGTCAGCGCGTTTGCCTTTACCCGGAGTTCTCTATGCAAGCCCCTGTACTCTCTGGCCCTCAGTACCTGCGTGAAGGACTGAACCTGGTCCTGAGCCCGAGCCTGCGCCTATTCGTATTGCTGCCTCTGGCAGTCAACCTGCTGCTGTTCGTCGGTTTGATCTATTTCGCTGGCCATCAATTCAGCCTCTGGGTCGATTCACTCATGCCCAGCCTGCCGAGCTGGCTGAGCTTTCTCAACTACGTGCTGTGGCCATTGTTCGTCGCACTGGTGGTGCTGATGGTGTTCTTCACCTTCACGCTGCTGGCCAACATTATCGCCGCGCCCTTCAACGGCTTTCTCGCTGAAAAGGTCGAAGTGGTCGTACGCGGCACGGATGACTTTCCGGCGTTCAGTTGGGCCGAACTGACGGCCATGGTCCCGCGCACCCTCAGCCGCGAGATGCGCAAGCTGGGCTATTTCCTGCCGCGGGCCCTGGCGCTTTTCGTCCTGTCGTTGATTCCAGTGGTCAACATCATCGCCGCGCCGCTGTGGCTGCTGTTCGGTATATGGATGATGGCGATCCAGTATATCGACTACCCGGCCGACAACCACAAGATGAGCTGGCAGGACATGCTTGCCTGGCTGCGCGCCAAACGCTGGCAGAGCCTGGGCTTTGGCGGCATCACTTACCTCGCGCTGATGATTCCCTTCGTCAACATTCTGATGATGCCCGCCGCAGTGGCCGGCGCCACCTTGTTCTGGGTGCGCGAGCGCGGGGCCGAAACCGCAGCAGTACAGAAACCCTGACATCGGCGTTGATCTGCATCACGGCAGCAAACCCCTACATGGAACATGGTTATTAAAACTATAAGCCTGTAGGGGAGCGCTCCATGTTTAGACCACTGATGCTGATGTTCGGGTTAATGGCGGGAGGACAGGCATGGGGCTCAGCCCCTGCCAACGAGCCCATCTTGCCGGTACAACCGGCGAAGATCACCAATGCAGCCAAGGTTGAGCTGGGCAAGCAGTTGTTCTTTGATCCACGCCTGTCCAAGTCCGGCTTCATTTCCTGCAACTCTTGCCACAACCTGAGCATGGGCGGTAGCGATAACCTGCCAACCTCCATCGGTCACAACTGGCATCAAGGCCCGATCAACTCCCCTACCGTGCTCAACTCGAGCATGAGCGTCGCCCAGTTCTGGGATGGCCGCGCCGCTACCCTCAAAGAGCAGGCCGGTGGGCCCATCGCCAACCCCGGAGAAATGGGCTTCACCCATGACCTGGCAGTGGACGTGCTGCGCTCGATTCCCCAGTACAAGGCGTCGTTCAAGCAGGTATACGGCAATGACGGCGTCACCATCGACGAGGTGACCGACGCCATTGCCGCCTTCGAAGAAACCCTGGTCACACCCAACGCTCCATTCGATCGTTGGCTGAAGGGGGACAAAAAAGCCATCAGCGCCACCGCCGAGAAAGGCTATCAGTTGTTCAAAAGCATCGGCTGCGTCGCTTGCCATAATGGCGAAGCCGTTGGTGGCGCCTCGTTCCAGAAAATGGGCATGGTCGAACCCTATGCCACCAAAAACCCGGCCCAAGGTGTCGCGGGGCTGACCGGCAAGGATCAGGACCGGATGATGTTCAAGGTGCCGACGCTGCGTAACGTCGCGTTGACCTACCCCTACTTCCATGACGGCGCCTACTGGCAACTGGAAGAAGCAGTGGATGTGATGGCGCGGTTGCAATTGGGGCGCAAGTTGAGCGGTGACGAGGTCTCCCAGATCGTCGCCTTCCTCGATACGCTGACCGGCGATCAACCGAGTTTCAAACTGCCAATACTGCCACCGTCTTCGGCGCAAACGCCGCGTCCGGCACCGTTCAACTGAGCCACATCGGCTTGGTCAATGCGGGCGCCTGCCTTGTGTGCAAGGCAGGCGCCCGTACTCAGACGTTCAGTTGACTCGAAAACTGCCCCACGGCATTGACGACCTTTTTCGCCCCGTCCTGGATTTCAACGATCACCGTACCGGTGTGACCGGCAAGCATCAGCCCCTCCTCGGCCTGACGCTTGCTGCTGTCGATGATATCCACCGCAGCCTTGGCCAACTGCTCGTTCTGCTGCACCACCCGGGCGATTTCCTCGGTGGCCGTGCTGGTGCGCGAAGCCAACTGCCGTACTTCGTCGGCTACAACGGCAAAGCCGCGCCCCTGCTCTCCGGCGCGAGCTGCCTCGATGGCGGCATTGAGGGCCAACAGGTTGGTTTGTCCGGCGATGTCACTGATGGTCTTGATGATCGAACCGATGACCTGCGACTGCTTGTTCAGCGCTTCGATACCCTCCGCCGCTTCCTGCATGCACGACTCCAGGCCACGCATGACATCGACGGTCTGGGTCACCACATCCGTAGCCTTGCGCGCACTGCTGTCGGTTTCCAGCGAGGTGGTGTAGGCGATATCGGCCGCTGCAGCCACGGCAATTTCCTGATTGACCTGTTCGGTGATCACGGTAGCGAACTTGACCACTTTGTAGAGTACGTCATGAGCATCGATGATCGGGTTATAGGACGCTTCCAGCCAGACCACCCGGCCATGCGCGTCCACACGCTTGAAGCGTTCGGCAACGAACTGACCGTGGCGCAAACGCTCCCAGAACGCATGGTAGGCAGTGGAGTTGTACTCCTGCGGCTCACAGAACATACGGTGATGCTTGCCGACAACTTGCTCCAGGCGATAGCCCATGGTCTGCAGGAAGCGGTCATTGGCGGTCAGTACTTCGCCCTGCAGATTGAACTCGATCACGGCAGTAGAGCGCATCAGTGCCTTGATCAGGCTCTCATGTTCACGCGAGGTCTCGATCGTACGGGTCAGATCACTGGAGTGCAGAGTGAAAAACTTGAGGCGTCCCTCACTGTTTTTCACCGGCTGCAGAATGGAGCGCAGCCAAGCCTCTTCACCATTGCCGCGCAGCAGGCGAAACGCACCGTTGAGGTGCTCGCCGCGAGTAATTGCAGCCTTCATGCGCTGGTAGAAATCCAGTTGCTTGACGTGAGGCGGGATTATTTCCTCGATATTACGGCCAATCAGTTGATGGCTGCTGTAGATCATTTCCTTTTCGAAATTGCTGTTGACCGATTCAATCCGCCCCTGAGGGTCAAGCTCCAGAACCAGCATCTCGCTGTCCAGGCTGCTTTTGACCTGCTCCATCGACAGCAGCTCTTCGCGCAACTTGAGGTTTTCTTTTTTCAGTTTGCTGTTGAACATCAACGCTCTCCTGGAGCGAAATCGGTCATTCGAGTGCCTCTGCATCGGCAGATCGGCACACATTCTTGAGTACCCGCCTGGGAAATATTTTCAGCCAGCAAGCACTAAAAACCGGGCATCACAAATCAGTCATCAATATGTCATTGCAGCGCAATCGAGGCCGCTGAAACTGGCCTTATGAGCGCCCCATCCCTGCACGTCACCCTGGTCAGCGAAACCTTCCCACCGGAAATCAATGGCGTGGCAATTACCCTTGGCCACTTGATCGAGGGGTTGTGCCAGCGAGGCCATCACGTCGAGCTGATCCGCCCACGTCAGGCGGAGGATCCGCCGGGTGACAAAAGTGACTGGCAATTGCTCTGCCGAGGCTGGCCGTTGCCGGGCTATCCAGGATTGCAGTGGGGCCAGGTTTCGATGCACAAGCTGATGCGACGCTGGCGCCGACAGCGTCCAGACGTGCTGTACATCGCCACCGAAGGGCCATTGGGCTTAAGTGCCCTGAGGGCGGCGCGCAGGCTGGGAATAGCCGTGATCAGCGGCTTTCACACCAACTTTCACCAGTATTCGAGCGAGTATGGGCTGGGGATGCTGGCCAGGTTGCTTACCCACTACCTACGCGCGTTCCACCGTCGTACCCATACCACCCTGGTAGCAAGCGTCAGCCAGCATCTTGAACTAGGACGTCGCGGTTTCGACAACCTCACGCTGATGGGCCACGGCGTGGACAGCCAATTGTTCAAGCCGGGAAGGCGAAGCCAAGCGTTGCGTGAACAGTGGGGACTGGGAAACGACGACATCGCGTTATTGCATGTCGGACGTCTGGCGCCGGAGAAAAACCTCGGCGTGCTGCAACACTGCCTGCACGCAGCACAGAAAAACTATCCACAGCGACGCATCAAGTTGATTGTGGTCGGTGATGGCCCGCAGCGCAGGGCTTTGCAACAGCAGCTACCTGACGCCTTGTTCTGCGGAGCCCAACGCGCTGAAGCCCTGGCCGAACATTACGCGTCCGGGGATATTTTCCTATTCCCCAGCCTGACCGAAACCTTCGGCAACGTGGTGCTTGAAGCAATGGCAGCGGGGCTGGCAGTGGTGGCCTACGATCAGGCAGCCGCCGCCCAGCACATCCGCCACGGCCACAGCGGTGCGCTGGCCATGCCGGGCGACGAAGCAGCTTTTATCGATGCCTGTAACTGGCTGCTCAATGACCCCGAAGCGTTACGACGAGTACGCTTGAACGCCCGACAACACGCCAGCCGGCAAGGCTGGTCAGCAGTTGTCGAGCAGTTCGAGGGCCATCTTCACGCGGCCTGTCGCCAAGGCCGCAACGTACTGCAGCCACCGCCGCCAGCGCTGATCATCAAGCCAGAGTCGTCAACGCCTCACGGCTGAATGGCAAAATGTCCTGCTCGCGCCCATCGCGCACCTTGGCCGCCCAATCCGGATCGACCAGCAACGCACGCCCTACTGCTACCAGGTCGAACTCGTCATTGCTCAGACGCACCAGCAGGTTTTCCAGGCTGGCCGGCTGCGCCACCTTGTCAGTGGCCACCATGAACTGCAGGAACTCGCCATCCAGGCCAACGCTCCCCACGGTAATGGTCGGTTTGCCGGTGAGCTGGCGAGTCCAGCCAGCAAGGTTCAGGTCAGAGCCTGCGAACTCCGGCTCCCAGAAGCGGCGAGTGGAGCAATGGAAAATGTCCACACCGGCATCGGCCAGCGGCTGCAAAAATGCACCCAGCGCTTCGGCGCTTTCAACCAGACGGGCACTGTAGTCCTGCTGCTTCCACTGCGAGAAGCGGAAAATGATCGGGAAATCAGGACCCACGGCGGCCCGTACAGCCTGGATCAGCTCGATGGCAAAACGCGAACGTCCAGCCAAATCGCCACCATACTCGTCGGTACGTTGATTACTGCCGGCCCAGAAAAACTGATCGATCAGATAGCCGTGGGCACCATGAATCTCCACGCCGTCCATGCCGATGGCTTGAGCGTCACGAGCAGCCTGGGCAAAGGCTTCGATAACCTCACGAATATCGTCACCGCTCATGCCATGGACCGCTACCTGGCCGTCCTTGATCTTCTCACTTGGGCCGTAGCCCGGCACGCTGGCATCCGGCTCGGTACCCACACGCCGCACACTGCCCACGTGCCAGAGCTGCGGAACGATACGTCCGCCTTCGGCATGCACGGCATCAACCACCTGTTTCCAACCCGCCAGTGCGTCTTCACCGTGAAAGCGTGGAACGTTCGGGTAACCGTTAGCGGCTTTATGATCGACGGTGGTGCCTTCGGTAATGATCAGCCCGACACCTGCAGCGGCACGTCGACGGTAGTACTCGACGACCTTGGCGTGGGGCACGCCACCGGGGCAGAACGTGCGGGTCATCGGCGCCATCACCACACGGGTTGGCAGCTCAAGAGAGCCCAGTTGGAAAGGGGTGAACAGTGCAGTAGCGGACATGCGACGCTCCAAAGAAGTAGGAATGCGCCAAAGCATAGGGTCAGCGGTGTGGGTGGCCCAGCACTATTGATTTGAGTGATTTAACAGCATCGCGGGCCAAACCCACTCCCACAGTCTCATGGGAGAGGGCTTGTCCCGCGATCAGATCGACTAATCCAACGCCTTTTCGATCGCCTGCACCACGGTCGCATCATCCGGTGCGGTGCGCGGTGAGAAACGTGCCAGCACCCGACCGTCCTTGCCCACCAGGAATTTCTCGAAGTTCCAGGTAATGTCGCCAGGGAACTCGGCCCCTTCACCGGCGAGCAGACGATACAACTGGTGGCGTTCAGCGCCGTTGACGTCCAGCTTGCTGCCCAGCGGAAAGCTCACTCCGTAATTCAGGCTGCAAAACTGCTGGATTTCTTCTTCAGTGCCCGGCTCCTGCCCGGCAAACTGGTTGCATGGCAAGCCCAGCACACTGAAACCTTTGCCTTTGTATTGCTGATAAAGGTTTTCCAGCGCTGCATATTGCGGGGTCAGGCCACACTTGGAGGCGACATTGACCACCAGCACCACCTGGCCCTTGAACGGCGCCAGAGGCAACTCCTGCCCATTCAACGCCTGCAACTTCAGGTCGTGAAATGCACTCATGACGTACTCCCCTCTCCAGATCCCGGTTGCCGCTGCAGGCTGCAATCAGTAACACCAGCCCATTAAAAAAGCGCCCTGCCAAGCCGTCTTCCCCTATCTGGAGTGCGACGGACTTGCCCGGGCGCCTTCGCGACTCTCTGAGCTTAGCGCAGAAAATCAGTGGTGATGGCCACCTTCGCCATGGACGTGGCCATGAGCTACTTCTTCTTCGCTGGCGTCACGAATGGTGATGACCTTGACCTTGAAGTTCAGGCGCTGACCCGCCAGTGGGTGGTTGCCGTCGACAGTCACGTCGTCGCCATCCAGATCACGGATGGTAACGATCTGCATCTGGCCATCTGGAGCAGAAGCGTGGAACTGCATACCCACTTCCAGTTGGTCGACGCCTTCGAACATGCTGCGGTTCAGGGTGCTGACCAGTTCGGCAAGGTATTCGCCGTAGGCGTCTTCTGGTTCGATGGCAACTTCCAGTTCGTCACCGGCAGTTTTACCTTCCAGGGCTTTTTCCAGGCCAGGAATGATGTTGCCTGCGCCATGCAGGTAAACCAGCGGGGCGCCGCCGGCGGAGCTGTCGATGACCTCACCAGCGTCGTTGGTGAGGGTATAGTCGATGGAGACAGCCTTGTTGGCGGCGATCAGCATGGGGCGAGACCTTTTGCATAAGAATGTAGAGCAACAAGTGTAACCAACGCATCGCTTGAAAGCGAACGCAACCCGGACCAACGGGCCCCCGCACCTGGCCTGCAGGAGCAGGTTTGCCCTGCGATAGAATGTCGCGGGCAGGTGGCCGGCAATCGCGGAACAAGCCCGCTCCGGCGCAATACCCGCTATCGGCTGGGTGTCGATAACGATACCCTTGGCAATTGAATTTTTTGCCACAGCTCTTTTCGAGAAGCTCGCATGCAGACATTTTTCATCGCGCCGACCGACTTTGGTGTCGGCCTGACCTCCATCAGTCTCGGCCTGGTTCGTACCCTGGAGCGCGCCGGCCTGAAAGTCGGCTTCTTCAAGCCGATTGCCCAACCGCACCCTGGCGACACCGGCCCGGAGCGCTCCACCGAACTGGTTGCCCGCACCCACGGCCTCAAGCCACCCCAGCCATTGAGCCTGGGTCATGTCGAACGCATGCTCGGTGATGGTCAGCTGGATGAATTGCTCGAAGAAATCATCACCCTGTATCAGCAGGCATGCATTGGCAAGGACGTGGTGGTGGTCGAGGGCATGGTCCCTACCCGCCACGCCAGCTATGCCGCTCGGGTCAACCT
The DNA here is from genome assembly GCF_036324085.1 of Pseudomonas auratipiscis. Lineage (NCBI taxonomy): Bacteria > Pseudomonadati > Pseudomonadota > Gammaproteobacteria > Pseudomonadales > Pseudomonadaceae > Pseudomonas > Pseudomonas auratipiscis. Next base: position 181,504 of record NZ_JAZDCU010000008.1, on the reverse strand, counting down.
GCACCTGGCCAAAAGCCTGGATGCCGAGGTAATTCTGGTATCGGCGCCGGAAAACGAGGTGCTCACCGAGCTGTCCGGCCGAGTCGAGTTGCAGGCGCAACTTTTCGGCGGCCCGAAAGACCCGAAAGTGCTAGGTGTGATCCTCAACAAAGTGCGCACCGACGAAAGCATGAACGTGTTCGCCGACCGCTTGAAAGAGCACTCGCCGTTGCTACGCGGTGGTGACTTCCGCCTGTTGGGCTGCATTCCCTACCAGGCAGACCTCAACGCCCCACGCACCCGCGATGTGGCCGAGTTGCTCGGTGCCCAAGTGCTCAACGCTGGTGACTACGAACAGCGGCGGATGAACAAGATCATTATCTGCGCCCGAACCGTGGCCAACACCGTGCCCCTGCTCAAGCCGGGCACCCTGGTGGTAACACCGGGTGACCGTGACGACATCATCCTCGCGGTAAGCCTGGCAGCGATCAACGGCGTACCGCTTGCTGGTCTGCTGCTGACCAGCGACAGCAAGCCTGACCCGCGCATTCTCGAACTGTGCCAGGGCGCTTTGCTGGCAGGCCTGCCGATTCTCTCGGTGAGCACCGGCTCCTACGACACCGCCAACCAATTGAACCAGCTCAACAAGGAAATCCCGGTGGATGACCGCGAGCGTGCGGAAATCATCACCGACTTCGTCGCCAGTTACTTGGATGCCGACTGGCTGCACCTGCGCTGCGGTACCCCACGCGAGCTGCGACTGTCGCCAGCGGTGTTCCGTTATCAGTTGATCCAGCGCGCCCAACAAGCCAACAAGCGCATCGTCTTGCCTGAGGGCGCCGAGCCGATGACCGTGCAGGCTGCGGCCATTTGCCAGGCCCGCGGCATCGCCCGCTGCGTGTTGCTGGCCAAGCCTGACGATGTACAGGCCGTGGCGCGGGCTCAGGGCATCACCTTGCCCGAAGGTCTGGAAATACTTGACCCGGACCTGATTCGCGAGCGCTATGTAGAACCGATGGTCAGCTTGCGCAAAAGCAAGAGCCTGAACGCCCCCATGGCCGAGCAACAACTTGAAGACCCGGTAGTGATCGGCACCATGATGCTGGCACTGGACGAAGTCGATGGCCTGGTTTCCGGGCTGGTCCACTCTACCGCCAACACCATCCGCCCCGCCTTGCAACTGATCAAGACCGCGCCGGGCTGCAGCCTGGTGTCTTCGGTGTTTTTCATGCTGTTTCCCGAACAGGTGCTGGTGTACGGCGATTGCGTGATGAATCCGCACCCAACCGCCAGCGAACTGGCAGAGATCGCCTTGCAAAGTGCCGACTCGGCCGAAGCCTTCGGCATCGCTCCACGCGTGGCAATGATCAGTTATTCCAGCGGTGAGTCGGCTAGCGGCGAAGAAGTGCAGAAGGTGCGCGAGGCCACCTTGCTGGCGCAGGAAACTCAACGCAACCTGCAGATCGATGGCCCCTTGCAGTACGACACGGCCGCCAACCTGCAGATCGCTCGCGAACTGGCGCCCAACAGCCAGGTAGCGGGCCGTGCGACGGTCTTCGTGTTCCCCGACCTGAACACCGGCAACACTACCCACAAGGCAGTGCAACGCAGCGCCGACTGTGTAAGCCTTGGGCCGATGCTGCAAGGCCTGCGTAAACCGGTCAACGATCTGCCACGCGGCGCCCAGGTCGATGACATCGTCTACACCATTGCCCTGACTGCGATTCAGGCCAACCGCTCACTGGATAGCTGACCATGCTCGGATTTCTACCCGCGCCGCTGCGCGGGGTAATAGCCTCGTTGTTGCTAGGCCTCAACACCATCGTCTGCTGCACGCCGTTGTTCATCGTCAGCCTGTTCAAGCTGTGTCTGCCGTTCGCGGCGGCGCAGCGGGTTACCGATGAACTGATGCGGCACATCCACGAAGCCTGGATCAGCAATAACAACGCCTGGATCAATCTGCTGGGCAAAGCCCGCTGGCAGGTCGAAGGTTTGGCTGGGCTGGACTATCAGCACAGCTATCTGATCACCAGTAATCATCAAAGCTGGGTGGATATCCTGGTCCTGCAGTACGTGCTAAATCGACGTATTCGCCCGTTGAAGTTCTTCCTCAAGCAGGTACTGATATGGGTGCCAGTGATAGGCCTGGCCTGGTGGGCCCTGGGTTTTCCGTTCATGAAGCGCTACACCAAGGCGTATCTGGCCAAGCACCCGGAAAAGGCCGGTAAAGACCTGGAGACCACCCGACGAACCTGTGCCAAGTTCCGTGGCAAACCCACCGCCATTTTCAACTTCGCCGAAGGCACCCGCTTCACCCCAGGCAAACACCGCCAACAGCAATCGCCCTTCAAGCACCTGCTCAAGCCCAAGGCTGGCGGTATCGCCTTCGTGCTCGATGCCATGGGCGAGCAGTTGCAGTCGATCGTCAATGTCACCCTCCATTACCCAGCTGGTGCACCCGGGTTCTGGGACCTGTTGTGCGGGCGAGTGAAGCACTTTGCCGTACATCTCGAAGAACTGGCCATTCCGGCTGAATTCCTGGGTAAAAACTACGACCAGGATGAAGCCTACCGCTTGGCCTTCCAACAGTGGATCAATCAGTTGTGGCAAGACAAAGACGCCTTGCTCGAACGACTCAAGGCCGAGAATCCTGCCTGAGTCAAACCCGTCCTGCCCAAGCGGGAAGTTTTCTTCCCCTTGGGACTGAGTCAAATCAACAGAAAATCACCTAGCGCTTCCAAGTTTCCTTTCAGCATCTATGCTCTCTCCACGATGTTTCTCAATAGCCATCACATGGAAAGCATGCCTATGAAACCGCTGCGCACCCTGACTCACGCCATTGCTCTCGCTTCGCTCATGACTGCAGCCAGTTTCTCGGTGCAGGCGCAGGATATCCTGATCAGTGGCACGGCCATTGAGGATGATGTGGTAACCAAAGTATTGGCGATCGACATGGACAAGCGCCTGGTAACGGTCGCAGGCCCGAATGACACCCAGGTCCCGATTCAGGTTTCAGAACAGGCCAAGGCGCTGGGCAACCTGAAGGTCGGCGATGATGTAAACGTGCATGTAACCCGCTCTGTGGCGACGGTGCTGGATACCAACGTCGGCGGCGAGCCAGGTGCCAGCAAGGAAGCCGGAATCATCCGCGCCACCAAGGAAAACCCCAATCCGGGCGGCGAAGCGTTCCGCCAGATCAAAATTACCTCGAAGATCACCAAGATCGACCTGAAGTCTCACGAAGTCACCCTGATGCCGCCAGAAGGCCCGCAGAAAGTGGTGAAAGTTGAAGACCCAGAACTGCAGGCTCGGATGAAAAACCTCAAGGTGGGTCAGACTGTCGACATCGTCTTCACCGATGTACTGAAGATCACCACCAAACACTGACCACTGTGATTAGGAACGGGCTTACCCTACGATTGCGAACTGGCTGTTACATCGCATCGCAGGATAAGCCCGCTCCCGCAGTGGTGAGTTGCAGTTAGCGCATTGTGCGACTCTCCAGGCCATCGAGCAACGAATCGATCAGGCCCTTGGCCATTTCCATTGAATGCAAGGACGACTGGACGAATCCTCGGCCAGGCTCGCGGGTGTATTCAACCGCCAGTGGCGCGGTCATGCTCGCGCACTTCAGATACAGCGCTGCATGCACCAAGGCATCTTCGACATTGACTCCACTGCACACGGAAAATAACGGCGGATGGCCTACATCACAGAGGCCAAAAGGGGTTTCCGTGGTTTCGAGGAGGTGAAATTCTGGAGGATCGGGAACAGTTTTCTTCATGATGGAACTCCTTTTGAAGTGGAGCCACCACCAAATCGTCGCCAAACGAATGGGTGGCGGCTGTACGCGGGTTGGCGAACCGAGACAAAAGGAAAACCCGGCAGGGCGAAAGCCCTCCCGCGCACAGCCACCATAAAAACTATGGTGAGGTCTTTTGTTCGCTCCGAGTCGCCAAACCCGATCGCTGATAATGCAGCGACCCAATGAGCCTAGTGGCGTACTTCCCTCGGAGCAATCATCTGCAGGGCGACAGAATTCGTAGGATAGGTCCTAGGAACCAAGCAAAGCCAGTACAAGCCTGTTGCAGACCGCTTTTACCGACAGTAGCTCAGAAAAAAGGGGAGCCATTTGGCTCCCCTTCTTACATTCACTGAAACTTACTGGTACTGCTGGCCAGGAATCGGCTTCAGGTTGACCTCTACACGACGGTTTTGCGCACGGCCATTGGCATCGGCGTTGCTCGCGATCGGCTGGTCAGGGCCCATGCCGCGGGCGGTAACGCGGCTGGCGTCAACACCTTGGGAGGTCAGGTAAGACACGACCGACTGCGCACGACGCTGGGACAGGTCCATGTTGTGCTGGCGGCTGCCGGTGCTGTCGGTATAGCCCACGACTTCAATGGTGTTCTGGTTGAACTGCTTGAAGGAGTTGGCCAGGTTGTTCAGGGGCGAGTAGAAGCTTGGAGCAATGTTCGCCGAGTCGGTCGCGAAGGTGATGTTGCCCGGCATGATCAGCTTGATCTGATCGCCCTGACGCTGCACTTCTACACCGGTATTGGCCATGCTTTCACGCAAGGCAGCTTCCTGCTTGTCGGCGTAGTAGCCGTAACCTGCTGCGGCAGCCCCTACGGCAGCGGCACCAATCAACGCGCCCTTGCCACGATTGTTATGGTCGATGGCCGCACCGGCAATTGCACCGGCCAACGCGCCCAGGCCGCCGTACTTGGCGGTTTTGCTCATCCCGGTGGAGCCCTGTTGTGCCTGACCCTGACTGTCGTACGGGTTCTGGCTGGCACAGCCGGACATCAAGGCGGCAACAGTAGCGACGATAATCAAACGACGCATGGTGAACATGGACAAGCTCCTACTGAAATTCAAAAGTGCAGGCAGACCGATTAGCGGTTCTGTGCCAGCCTTGGATTGCGAAATAGTAAAAAAATTCCGTAACGCTCAAGCGCGTACGAATGGGTTCTGACGCATTTCGTCACCCAGACGAGTGTCCGGACCGTGCCCGGTGACTACCGTGGCGTCTTCATCCAGACTGTACAGGCGCTGTTTGATCGAGCGAACGATAGTCGCTTGGTCACCGCCCCACAAATCGGTGCGACCAATTCCCCGGCGGAACAAGGTATCACCGGCGATCAACAGCTTGGCATCGGCGAACCAGAAACTCATTGAGCCAGGCGTGTGCCCCGGCGTGTGCAGGGCCACACCGCAACCACACGCCAGCTCTTCGTCATCGGCCAACCAGCGGTCTGGCGATGGCACCGGCGTGTAGGGCACGCCGAACATCTGGCACTGCATTTCCAGGTTGTCCCAGAGGAACTGATCGTCCTTGTGCAGGTGCAAGGTTGCACCGGTCTTTTCCTTCAACTGCCCAGAGGCCAGAAAATGATCCAGGTGTGCGTGGGTATGTATGATGCTCACCACCTTGAGGCCGTGCGCATCCAGGCGTGCGAGGATCTGTTCATGGTTGCCACCGGGGTCGACGACGATGGCCTTCTTGCTGATCGGGTCGCCGATGATGGTGCAGTTGCACTGCAACGGACCGACAGGGAAGGTTTCGCGAATGAGCGCAGGTTTTCCGGATTCCATGGGTGCTCCTTGAACATTGATGGCCCATTTTGACGCAGTAAAAGAAAGTGGGCGACCACTTTGGCAGCAAGCCGATCAGAACGAGTGGAAGACCAGCATCCCTCCCTCGGCATCCGGGCTGGCGTCGGAAAAACCTTTTACAGCGTACAGCTGGACTTTCCATTGCTGGTTGAGCTTATGAGTGACAAATAACGTGAGCTCCTGGATTTGCGAACCGGTGGAAACCACTTTCTGCCGCCAATCGTAGGACGCTCCTGCAGTGGTGCGTACTGCGATGGGCGTGGCGAAACCCAGGCTGGCAAATACCGGATCATCAAAATCGCTATCGGGCGGGTCGCCGTATTTTTTCCAGCCCAGCGTAGCGAAGCCGGTTACCGGGCCAAATGCCTTGGCGACATCAACCTGAGCGGTATAGTCGGTCTCGCCCGTGCCCAAACACTGGTCTTCATCTGCGGTGGGGAACTTCACCTTTCCTATCAGATCCACGAAGACGCCATTTTCACTGCCATCGAGCAACGCATAGCTTGCGCTGCCCACCGTATCGCCGAGACCGCTTTCTACATCCCGACAACCACCGGGCAGTGGGTCTCCGTCCGGGCCCACTTCGGGGTTGGTAATCCGCAACCAGGGCACGGTCACTTTGTAGGTCATGGGCCCGGTTTCGTACTTGCCGACAACGGGCACGTACCAGATTTCCGAGGTGGTGTCGGTGCCATAGTCACCGCTTGAGTAATCGAAGCCAACAGCAGTACTGAACGTATCGGCCAGGGCCGGTAGGCTTAAACTGGCAAACAGGCTAGCGAGCAGGAGCGTAGGTCTCATCATCACCTCAAGGCCGCGCAGGGAAACGCTATCAGGCCTTGTCAGCCTAGTTGCTTATCTACAAATCGTTGGTTGCCCGCGATGCAGAACAACGACGATACGATCAGTCCGGGCGCTCTGCTTTCTCCGGCTTTTCGACTTTCTCGAGCTTTTCCACTTTCTCAGGCTTCTCTACTTTTTCGACCTTTTCTACCTTCTCGGGCTTCTCTACTTTTTCGACCTTTTCTACCTTCTCGGGCTTCTCTACTTTTTCGACCTTTTCTACCTTCTCAGGCTTCTCTACTTTCTCGACCTTTTCTACCTTCTCGGGCTTCTCGACTTTTTCGGCCTTTTCTACTTTCTCGGGCTTCTCTACTTTTTCGGCCTTTTCCACCTTCTCAGGCTTTTCTACCTTTTCGGCTTTCTCAACCTTCTCAACCTTGTCGACTTTTTCAGCCTTTTCGACCTTTTCCGATCGTCCGCTGCGGTCTTCTTTCTCGGCCTGTTCAACTTTCTCGACGTGTTCTGCTTTCCCAGAGTTATCCACAGCAGCAGATGTGCTGGTGTCTTCGCGACCACTGCCATGGCTGCTGTCGTCGCGCTCATCACTCTCGTGGCTGGCATCAGAGCGGGCGCTCTCGGTCACACCGACCTTGCCGCTACTACCGCTACCGGAGTGGTCATCGCCAGAATGTTCGTCGTGACCGGAGCGGTCCCTACCCGGCGTTTCGGCGCGCTCGCTGGGCAGTTCAACCCGCGTGGCACGAACCTCTCTCGCTCCACTGAGTACGCCGCTCACGCGCACACGCTGGTCTATTGCCAATGCAGTGCCCTGTTCTGCGACAATTACCGTATCGCGGCCCAGGGTCACATTAACGCCGCCCACTACCAGGCGCCGATCCTGTCGACCCTGCACCAGCCCCTCGATCACAACCTGATGTACTCTGGCGGTAAATGGCATGCTCGGATCCGGGCGACTCTGGGCCACTTCCAACTGGCGCCCGGTCCACTGACCACGCACCAGCACTTCCTGCGCGGCCGCTACCCGGCTTCCCAGCTTCAGGCCTTGAAGACTACCGGTGCGGTCCACCACGCCAATGGCGCTGGATTCCTTGAGGCCCGGCGCTCGTTCGATCCGACTGGCAACTACCTCGCCACGGGCATTACGCAGACCACTGACTTTGACCGGCTCACCGGGGCGCAGGCCTTCTGCGACTCTTGCGCCCTTGGCCAGGTGCACCGGCTGGCCCATCACTCGCAGTGGCGAGGAGGGATTTGGCAATTGCGTCAGCGGGCCTTCGTAAACGTTCAGGATCGAAATGCGTCCAGCCTCAAGGCCTCGCTTGCTGGCAAAAGATTCCACTGCCACCACTTGCCCGATTGCCAAGTGGGCACTGCTGGCGGCGACACCATTTTCGCTCACTGGAACATCTTTGCCGTAATGTACCTCCACGCCATTGACGCAGATTGATGCGAAGCCAGTAATAGTGCCGACGATACCGGTGCCACCAGTTCCTCCGGGTGACCAAATCGGCGCACCGGTGCCACCCGTTCCACCCGGGCGTTGCTGGATTGGCGCACCGCTGCCGCCCATACCCCCGTTATCACTCTGAATCCCCGTGCCACCCACGCCGCCCGAGCGGGCCCCGGTGCCTCCCGTGCCTCCGGGAAACTGCAGGCTCGAAGCGCCCGCCATGCCAATCTCATCACGGCTGACGCAGGCCGGTGCTGCGTTGCCCAAGGAGCAGAACCCCAGGCCTGACAAAAGCCCCAGGACAGCAATAAAGGTATGAGCGCGGCGCAGGAGTGAGTTCATGAGCGAGGCGTCGTCGGCGAGTTAGGCTCAGTGTAGAAATAAAGCCCGATAGTGATGCGCTGGCGTGGCTCCAGGCTGGATAAATCGCGGTTTTCCAGATTTGCGGCAAGTCGGCTGAATTCGAGCAGCGTTTGCATGCCCTCACTGGCAACTGCATCGCGCAGTACCTGGACGCTGACCGGGGTGAGTGCGTCGTAGTGCACACTGCGCTCAAAGAAGGGTGGTCCTTCACCGCTGAGGTTATGAACGGCAGCGCTCGCATGGTCATGGAGGTTATGGCCTAGGTAAGCCGCTTTCTCGTCAAAGCCCTTCTGCGGCAAAAATGCCTGGGCCTCCAGGTGCACACAGTCTTGCTCATCGAGTCGTACCACGCCCAGGCGCAACCATTCATCGAGCACCACGCGCGCACGAATGTCCGTGCTGACTTTCGCAACCAAGGCATCAAACGAGGCTTCGCCGCCAACGCTCGCCAAGCGCGGCAGAGGTAAAGCCTGGCCAGTTTCTTTACAGAAAGGTGGACTATTGCTCCAGACATTGACCAGTTGGGCGCCCAAGGTGATGTTGTCGGGGAGTGCCATGCTCGAGGCGTCAGCCTCATGGCGTAAACGCCGGACGTCCTTGCGGTGCACACCGGTCAGTAGACTGATGCGGCTGTCACTCGGGGCTTTGTCATCCAGGCGGAATTCTCGATCGGCCACATCAACGAATACCTCCTTAAGCAAATCGACAAACACCGTATAGGTGATGCCCTTGCGCAGCATAAGGCGCACCAGCGGACGCATGACTCGTCGCAGCGCGCTTATGAGAGAAGGAGGCAGTGTGGGCGATGACATTGGGGACATTCCTTGACAGATGGTTGCAGTAATACAGTGCTCGTACAAAACCCGCCCCTGGGTTTTGTACGAGAACCCTCAGTCAGTCAACTTCTGCTGTTATCGTCTCCGGGCTCGCCGCCAACATGATTGCCATGATCGTCTCCGGGCTCACCACCCACATGATTGCCATGGTCATCGCCAGGCTCACCACCCACATGATTGCCATGATCATCGCCAGGTTCTGAATGGTTGCTGCTGCGCCCGGAGTTCGAGTTTCCGGCCTGCCCCTGGCCGGCGTCACCATGGTCGCTACCATTATGGCCGCTACCGCTATGACCGCTGCCACTGCTGCCGCCACTGCCATTGCCAGCATGGCCACCACCACTGCCGCTTCCACCATGGCCACCTGAACCTCCGCTTCCACCACCATGGCCGCCGCCACTGCCTCCGCCGTGACCACCTCCGCCGCCGCCACCATGACCACCGCCACCACCTCCGCCGTGACCACCTCCGCCGCCACCATGACCACCGCCACCACCTCCGCCGTGGCCACCTCCGCCGCCGCCACCATGACCACCGCCGCCACCTCCGCCACCGCCACCGCCACCGCCATCTTTGGCGTAGGCACTGGAATCATGGGAAATCGAATCGGGGAGCAGAACCATGGAGGCCGACAGCACGCCTCCAATCGCTATCGCCAACAATGCCTTGGTGAATAACTTCTGAGTGTGCATCTTCCGTCTCCTGGTCATTACCGCGAGAAACGTCGAATCAAGTTGGAAATCGAGATTTGTTTTTCTACTTTTCTATGTGGGAAATTTTCCCACATCAAAAAATTAGACCTGTTCATCCACGGATTCAAGCGACGCAGGAGAAAGCCGACCAGTGGCGGCCAGATCAAGTGAACAAGGATTGAGCGATGTAGCCGCCCCTAAACGGGTGCGGCTTTACGCAGGTCCGGCAAACGAATCAATGACCAGCCCCCTTCAGGCTCAGCCAATACCACTCGCACACCCTGACTGAGTGATGGGTCCAGCAGCCTCGGCGCCAGATCACCCACCATCCAGTTGGCTGTATTGGAAGCGATCACGCGGCCATCGGCGGAAACCAGCACCGCTTCATGCTCAAGGCGCATCAGGCTGCGTACCAGCATGCGTTCGACGTTGTGCAACGACAGGTCCAGCCCCGCCACGCCAATAAAACGTCCCTGCACGAAAATGGGCATGGTGAAGGTCAGCACATACATGTTGGTGCCGTAGAGGTCGACGTAGGGTCCCTCGACGCTGCTGTTACCGGAATCACGCGGACGGCTGAACCAGGGTGCGGCGGTGTAATCGTAGAAGTTTTCCCGCCGACGATCGAAGTTGGGCCGCAGCGGCAGAGTCTTGCCTGCATCTGCCAGATACCACCATTCCAGGTGCATCGCCTGGTCGCTCAAGCTGCCCGGCTCAATAATCACCCCACCGCCACAGCCGAAGGCCCCTGTGGCCAATAGCTGCTGATCAATTGCCGGCCTGAGTAAAGCCAGGTCCTTGACGTTGGGTACACGGCCTTCAGAGAGTACGCGCTCCCAGATACCGATGGTTTCATCCACCAACTGGCGGACCTGGCTGAAGATGCTCTCCAGCGTGCTGTTGAGCTGCCGAGCGCAAGCACACAGGGGGTCGTTTTCGCTCAGGGCGAACATGGTATTACCTCACGCAGGGTTGGCTTTATTATTATCCGTTCGGGTTTTGGGTAAAAACCCACGAAGGTCTAGGCAATTATCGCGCCGGCCTGATCTTCGTCGTCGCTGCCAGCCAATAACTCGAGTCGCAGGCTGATCAGACGCTTGATTCCACGGCTGACATGCGCCTCGGCGAGAGCACCGGCAAGCACCGTGTCGTTGCTGAGCAAGGCTTCGAGAATGGCGCGGTGTTCGTGTTCGACCACCGTCACATCGCCGCCTCCGGCTTTTTCAAGCCAGAGCAACTCGCCCACCTCTGACTGTAAGCGCATTTCGGCGTGGGTCAGGCGCAGCGACTGCGCGGCAGCCGCCACCTCGATATGAAAACGTGCATCGGCGCGATGCCGCGCCAACCGCGTGCCTGCCTGCTTCAGGGTGTCGATGTGTTGCGCGATGCGAGCGTACTGTTCGCGTGAGCCGCGTTGGGCAGCAAGGCGTGCGGCCGTGCCGGAAATTGCCATTTGCTCATCACCCAGGTCACGCAGGTCTGGCCCGCTCATCTCGCGCAGTCGCTGCAGCAGCAGGCCTTCGGGCAACTCCACTGGTGCACAGACGAAACTGCCGCCATTGCGTCCGCGCCGGGTCTCGATCAGACCCCGCTGACGCAGCACCACCAGCGCTTCGCGCAGGGTAACGGTGGCCACCCCCAATTGCATCGCCAATTCGGTTTCACTCGGGAGCTGCTGCCCTTCGGCGAACAGGCCCAGTTCGATAGCTTCAACCAGCCGCCGCGCTACTTCATCGGTGCGCCCTTCCTGGCGCAGCCGGATGAAGGCAGTACTACGGGCAGTATTCAGGGCATTCATTGGCTCTCCATAGTCAGCATGTATTGGCCCAGATGGAGCCTGCTAAACGTTCAGTTTCGTATCTTATAGAGATTGCACTGCCTCCGACACCGGCGATTTCGGCCCTTGATCGATTAAAAATCCGTTCAAACGCGGTTTTCAAGCCGACAGATGGAGAGTTGCCGAACCTCGAACATTAAGATATGTTTTTATATGTTTAGTGTGAACAGCGGGCAACTCAACCTCTGCGCCCCCGCATTGGCCCAGCGATTCTCAACCTACAAGACTAATCAAGGGACACGCCATGCAAACCAAACTCCTGATCAACGGCCAGTTGGTCGACGGTGAAGGCGACCAGTACGCCGTTTACAACCCGGCCCTGGGCACCGTGCTGGTGAACATCGCCGAGGCCAGCAGTGCCCAGGTCGATGCCGCTGTGCAGGCCGCCGATCAGGCATTCGACGCCTGGTCTCAAACCCCGCCCAAGGATCGCGCCCAGTTGCTGTTGAAGCTGGCCGACCGTATCGAGGCCGACGCGCAGACACTGGCGCGCCTGGAATCGCAAAACTGTGGCAAGCCCTACCAGGCAGCGCTGAATGACGAGATTCCGGCAATTGCCGATGTGTTCCGCTTCTTTGCCGGTGCCAGCCGCTGCCTGAATGGTTCGGCCGGTGGCGAATACCTGCCAGGCCACACCTCGATGATTCGTCGTGACCCGCTGGGTGTCGTGGCCTCGATTGCGCCCTGGAACTACCCCCTGATGATGGTGGCGTGGAAACTTGCTCCGGCCCTTGCTGCCGGCAACTGCGTGGTGCTCAAGCCATCCGAGCAAACGCCACTGACTGCCTTGAAGCTGGCGCAAATCATTGCCGAGCTGTTCCCGGCAGGCGTCGTCAACATTCTCTTCGGCCGCGGTCCGAGCGTGGGCGAGCCTCTGGTCACCCACCCCAAGGTTCGCCTCGTTTCGCTTACCGGTTCGGTGGCCACTGGCGCACGCATCGTCGCCAACACCGCCAGCAGCGTGAAGCGCACGCACATGGAACTGGGTGGCAAGGCTCCGGTGTTGATCTTCGATGATGCCGATATCGATGCAGCCGTAGAGGGCATTCGCGCCTTCGGCTTCTACAACGCAGGCCAGGATTGCACCGCTGCCTGCCGCCTGTATGTGCAACAAGGTGTCTACGAAACTTTCGTGAAAAAGCTGGGCGAAGCCGTGGCCAGCATTCGCCATGGCTTGCAGGACGACCCAGAAACCGAACTCGGTCCGCTGATCACTCAAGACCATCTGCAACGCGTCGAAGCTTTTGTCGAGCGCGCCAAGGCGCAGCCGCACATTCGCGTGATCACTGGCGGCAAGCGTGTTGAGGGTCCCGGCTTTTTCTTCGAGCCAACCGTATTGGCCGACGCTCGCCAGGAGGACGAAATCGTTCAGCGCGAAGTTTTCGGCCCGGTGGTCAGCATCACCCCATTCAGCGATGAAGCCCAGGCGCTGGCCTTCGCCAACGACTCCGACTATGGCCTGGCCTCATCGGTATGGACCCGCGATGTAGGCCGCGCCAACCGCCTGGCCTCACGCCTGCAGTACGGCTGCACCTGGGTAAATACCCATTTCATGTTGATCAGTGAAATGCCCCACGGCGGCATGAAGCAGTCGGGCTACGGCAAAGATATGTCGATGTACGGCCTGGAAGACTACACCTGCGTACGCCACGTGATGTTCAAGCACTAAGGACGCCGCACATTTGCGCTGAGCTGCACCACTATAAACATATAAAACAATAGGTAATATGTCATGCTTATCACCGGCATCAAAAGCCGCCCGGTCTACGACCACCTGCACCCGATGGCAGGTGGTTTACGCCACCTGATCGTCGGCCAGGGCAGCGGCGGCACGGCCATGCTGCGGCTGATCGAGGAAATGACCCCGGCACAGCGTGAAAACAGCACGCTGCTGTACTCCACCGAATCCTTCTCCGGACACAACCACTTGGCAGCTCTACGCCAGGCCCCGGCGGGCGACTTGCAGGTTTTTGACAGCAACCATGCGCTGATCGAAGGCCTTCGTCGCCTGCTCGACACCGCCCACATGGGCACGCGTCTGTACCTCAGCGGTTCGGAAAGCTTCATCGGCACCACGATGCAGGCGGCCAATGCTGTGGACCTGAATCGCGATGAAGTGCTGCGCGAACACAGCGGTACCCTGGTTCGCCGCGTCTGGTGTGCTCACTGCGACACCTACACCGAAAACGTCACCCACCGCGTATTTACCTGCCCCGGCTGCAAGCTCGACCTGGTCGTGCGCGATCACTACTCCCGTCGCCTGGCCGCTTTCCAAGGCATCAAGGCCGACGGTGAAGTCCCAGGCGAAATGCCAGCTGCCGAGGAGCTCGATACATGAATACCCACAACGGAACCCTCAGTGTTCGGGTTGCGCGCATCGAGAACCTCACCCCGGAAATCAAGCGCTTTACCCTGGTGGACCTCAATGGCAAGCACTTGCCTGCATTCTCCGGTGGCAGCCACGTGGTCGTGGTGGTCGAGGACGGTGACAAGACCCATCGCAACGCCTATTCGCTGATGGGTTCGCCCTACGACTCCAGCGCCTACCAGATCGCCGTGCGCCGGGTCAGCGATGGCCGCGGCGGTTCACGCTACCTGCATGACACCCTGGAAGAAGGTGCGCTGTTGCAGATCCTGCAACCTGCCAACCTCTTCCCGCTGGCCAAGCATGCTCGCCAGCACGTGTTCATCGCCGGTGGCGTGGGTATCACCCCGGTGTACTCGCAGATGGAAGAGCTGCACATCAAACAGGCTGATTTCGAGCTGCACCTGGCAGTTCGTGGGCCGGAACACACCGCGCTGGGCCTGGAGCTGCAGGCACGTTATGGCCAGCGCGTGCAGCTCTACGTACAGGGTCAGGAAGCGCGCATGGATATCCGCCAGATCCTTACTGCACGGCCACTGGGCAGTCATGTGTATGTCTGCGGTCCGGACAGCATGATCGATGACACCCTCGACAGCGCACGCGCGCTGGGCTGGACCGACAGTCACATTCACTACGAGCGCTTTGTCGAACAGGGCTCAAACGGCCAGCCATTCAGCGTCACCCTGGCTCGCCAGGGCGTGACCATCGATGTACCGCCAGACCAGTCGTTGCTCGAAGCGGCCGAACAAGCTGGCTACAAAGTGCCCTACCTGTGCCGTGGCGGCGCCTGTGGTTATTGCGAAACCGAAGTGCTGGAGGTCGAGGGCGAGCTGGATCACCGCGACGACTGGCTTAGCGAAGAAGACAAGCAGAGCAATCGCAAATTCATGCCGTGCGTATCCCGCGCCTGCGGCAGCCGCCTGGTCGTAGACCTCTAATAACAGGAACAAACGTCATGACCGCTTTCAAGCCCATCGAAACCTATTCCGACGACTATACCTACAGCAACAGCCGCGAAGCCATTACGCGCTTGCCATTCCCCTACCCAGAAGACCAGTACATGTACTCGATGAACGTCGAGCCGCATGTTCCTTTTGGTACCGGAGCGCTGCGCGCCCAGTTCGATATCGACGAACACTATATCTCCGAGTGCCATCACCGGGCGAAAACCCTCGAAGAACAACCTGGTGTGCATTACGCCGCCTTGCCGCACATGATGGAAGCCCAGTGGGACCTGCTTGAACTGTTGATGGAATCTTACTCCCGCGACTTTCCCGAGCACTTCACCCTGGAGAAAAACGGCAGCCAGTGGCACTGGATCAACCGCCCGCTGCAGATCGATCAGACCTTCACCTTCGGCGACGCCAGCACCCTGCCGATGGACCCGATGGAATACATCACCCGCCAGGCCCAAGGCGAGTTCATCCTCCTCGAAGAGCGCGATGAAACGCTGATCATGGGGGCCGGCATGGCTACCCAACGCGCCGATTACTCGTTGCGCTTCAACCTGGGCATGAGCTTCATGGAGTTCCACGGTCCAGTGCCGAAACTGCATGAAATGGGCATTCTGCAACGCGCATTGAAGTTCCTCCTGCGCCTGCGTCCGGGTCACCCGGTTCGCCGCACCAACTGGTCGATCACGGTTAACCCACGCCTGGAAACCTCGGCCGAGACCCTGCCGGACTGGGCGCCGGACCGTACCGTGGTCACAGCGGAAAATGCCGGTGATCTGGTCAACTTGCGTGTTGAACTGCAACCGTTGCATCGTCTGCCGCGCAGTAACGCCGTGCTGTTCCCGGTGCGCACCTACTTGGTAAGCCTCAAGCAACTGGCCGAGTTCGCTCCGCAGTGGGCCAAACGCATGCACCGGGTAATCCGCGACCTGGACCAGGAACTGGTCGATTACAAGGGTTTTACCCGTTATCGCGATGCAATGGTCACCTGGCTGTCGCAATACGACGACGGCACACCAGTGGACGAGAGCAAGCAGTAAGTTTCCAGATGATGAGCGCGCCCTAAGGCGCGCTTTTTTGCACCGCGTGCTAGCCAACCAGGGATTACCCCGATGAAAAAAACAATAAACAGTTTTCTGCCTGAAAGCTGGAGTCTGGTGTTCTCCGCTGCAGGTTCGGCCTACGGCGTCGGCCTTCTAGGGCTGTGGGCGCTGCCGTTCCTGATCAGCGCAATTATCAATGACCTCAAGCTCAATGAGGCACAGGCCGGCATTCTCATGTCAGCCGAATTTGTCTTCACCATGCTCGCATCGTTGCTGGTTGCGCCCTTCATGGGGCGAGCGCCGCGACGCACATTGGCGCTGCTCGGCACCTTGCTGGCCATCGCTGCCAACCTGGTCAGCGCGAGCATGACCGAGCTCTATTCGCTGGCTGCCGTACGTTGTGTGGCGGGCATTGGCGCGGGCCTGGCGCTGGCTTGCGGTAATGCGTGCGTTTCCAGCGCCAAGCAACCTGACCGAATTGCCGGGCATATGAACGTTCTGTCGGTGCTGCTGATGATCGTGGTGATGCTCGGCTACGCCAAAGTCATGGCCGCTTATGGTTTGCCGGGGCTGTACTACGCCATGGCCGCAACCATGGCGGTGATGTTGCTGGCGATTCCGGCGATGCCGCAACGGGCGCCGGTGGTGGCTGCGCCTGTGAATCTGTACGCTAGTAAGGGTTCGGGCAATATCCTGCTGAGCTTGCCTGCAATCTGCATGATGTTGGCCATGTTCGTCTTCCAGGCACGCGACACCATGGGCTGGGCGTTTGTCGAGCGCATTGGCACGATGGTCGGTTACAGCGGAGATGAAGTCGGCGTGCTGCTGTCCTTCCAATCCTTCGTCGGGTTGATCGGCCCGTTGCTGGCAGCCATGGTCGGCAAGCGTTTCGGTCTGAGCACCCCGGTGATCCTGGCGATTCTGCTGACTGGCGCAACCAGTTTGAGCTATGTACTTGGCGAGCACTCCAAGACCTTGTACACCATCGGTGTGATGACCATCTGCGTGACCTACTTCTACGCCCTCAGTTACCTCACTGGTCTGGCTGCGGCGCTGGATCGGGAAGGCCGGGTAGTTGCGGCGGCAAGCAGCTTCCTGAGCCTGGGCCTGGCTGTCGGCCCGGCGATTTCCGGCGGCTTGATTTCGCTGGGTGGATTCAGCCTGGCGGCGTGGGGAATTGCCGTCACCGTGCTGCTGACCTTGCTGCTGGTGATAATCCCACTGGCGAGCATTCGTCGCGAAGAGGCTGGTTTGAAGCTGGCTGCAGCGATCTAGCCAGCCATCGTTTCGCAGGGTAAGCCCTACCGTGTGCGGCAAGACCGCCGTCACCCGGTAGGGGTCGATTGGCCCCGCGATAAATCAGGGCAGATACAGTCTGAACATGCCACCACCCAAGGCCCCGCCATTGGCGATTTCGATCCGCCCACGAACACCATTGCGCTCGTGCAACGCTGCGATCTGCGCAGCAAAGTACAAGCCCAAGCCCGTACTACCCGTCTGCGCATCGATACCTTGCACATAATCCTGCTGACGTTCGAGCATGCGCGCAGAGAAGCCCGGGCCGTCATCGTTGATGCTCAGTACTAATTGATCATCTTCGTCAGTCACCATGATCAACAGGGTATGACCGGCATAGCGGATAGCATTGTTGAGAATGTTGGCAACCACGGAACTGACCAGTTCACGGTCGAAAAAACCCAATGGGCTGGCCGTCTCGATGCGCCAGCTGGCAAGGATATCGCGGTGCTGGAGCAGGTTCTGCTGGGCCGCCAATTGCGCTTCGATAAAGTCATCCAGCTCATGGTAGTCCGGGCACATCGGTAACTGGTTGATGCCGAGCTTGTACAACCCCAACAGTTGCACCAGCATGCCATTGAGGTGGGTGAATTCATGCTCCATCACCCCCTGTTCGCTACCACTACGCTGGGCTTCTGGCAGACGTGCCAACCACTGACCATGTGCCTGGGTCAGGGCCGACAGTGAGTTCTTCATGTCGTGTACGGTGGAGGCGATCACCGTGGAGAAATCCAACCCCTGATTGTCCTGGTTCATGCGCCAAAAGCCCGGATGTGCAGTTTGCGGTAACGGTCATAACGACTGTCGCTTTCGGGGATGCCGGCGACGCAGGTCAGGCACGCTCGGCATTCCTCCATGATTGCCGGTGGCGGCGTTTCCCCACCTATGCGCAACAAGGCCTGGGCGGTATTGAGCGCGATACTGATGTTCTTCGGTTGCAGGCTCAACGCGCGACGGAACTGCCCCAACGCTTCACTCAACTCACCCGCTTGATAGCTGCGAACGCCTTGACGGTTAAGGTCCACCGCTTCGGTCACCGCGCCGAGCACCGTCGGGTCCTCAGTCAGGCGCGACACGCTCTGCATCACCTTGGGATCGTCTCCGTAGGTTTCCACGCAGCTTTTCAGAATCGAAGTACCAGCCGATTCCTGACCCAGCTTCTGCAACTGGCTGGCCACAACCAGTGCGGCCTCAACGGAGAAAAACTGCTCCATCTTGTCCAGCCGGGTCATGGCTTGTTCAGTCAGTTTGGCAGCGGTTTCCGGGTCGCCGGCCTGCTGCAGGCTGGCGGCTTTCATCAACCGGGCACGCACCTGCAAACCTTGGTCTTCGACGTTTTCCTTGGCGACTTCGCTAAGCACGGTGTTGATCTCCACACGCGTGCGCGCATCGAGGCCGTTGCCAGCGTTCTTATTCATCAGTGCCTGGACCAGGCCGAGGTTACTTTCCGGGTCTTTGTATCGAGAACTCTGGCCCTGGCTGACTGCATGCCGGTAAGCCTTGGAAGAGGTGTCGAAGTCATCGTTGCTCAGCGCCAGCTTGCCCAGCATCATTTGCCGGCGCACCGCCAACGGAGACAAACGCACCGCTTCCTCCAGGACGCCCTGGGCGCGCTTGCTTTCCCCTTGGGCGATCAGCACCTCGGCCAACCCGTCGTATAGGCCCGGCATCATCGGGAAGGCTTTAAGCGCCTGCTCATACACCCCTTGGGCCTGGGCCAACTGGTTGCGCTTGTACAGCAAGCTACCCAGGGCCGCGTAGGCCCAAGGGGTGGCCCGGCTGGAAATAATACTGGTGAGAAACTTGCCCAGCTCATCGAAGCGGTTCAAGTCGCGCAGGGCATCGGCGCGGTAGCGCAGGCACAACGGCGCAAAGCGCGGGTCTTTTTTGCACAGCTCGGCGCACGCCGCCAGCACCTCGGCTGGGCGACCACGATCGAGGGCCTGCAGGATCGGCTTGAGCAAGGTCTTGCGCTGCACCAGTTTTTCCAGGCGCTGGGCCAGGCCAATACGGTTGAATGGCTTGGTCAGGTAGGCATCCGGCTCGTGCTCCAGAGCACTGAGAACGATGGCCTGGCTGGTTTCGGCGGTGACCATGAGAAACACGCACTCATGGCTGATCAGCTTGTCGAGGATCAGGTCCTCGAGCACTTGCTGGCCATTCTTCTTGCCGTCCCCAAGGTGAAAATCCTGAAGAATAAAGTCGTAGCGTTTCTGTGCGCACATGCGCAGGGCCTGCTCACCACTGTCGGCTGTGTCGACATCGCGCACACCCAACTCACGCAGCATGGAACGGGCCGAACTGCGAAAATCCGAGAAGTCGTCGACGATCAGAAAACTTTTTTGGCTGTAGACCTGCATCCACGAAACCTGACATGGCAAAAAATAAGAAGGATGCACAGAGCTCAACAACCTCAGCCTGGCTTCGCGGGTAAATCCAGGGACGACATCAGCATCGTCACCCTTGGCTTGTGGTATCGGCCGGGCGCAGCATTTGCTTGAGCTGCTTGGCGGTAAAGGTCAGTACTTGATCACCAATAGCAGGGCCATTGCGGTCATTGATCACCTTGAAATCGTTCAAGTCCAGAAACGCCAAGGCGCCGCGAGTGCTGTTGCGCACCTTGTCCTGCGCCACCTGCGTTGATAACGCTCGATATCTTCACGCGCAACCACGCCGGACGTGCTCTGGCGCAGGCCCGGATCACGGCGTCGGCGTCATGAGCAAGCGCTCAACGATGATAGCTAGTAGCCATCATCCTGGATCCGCACTTGCTCGTAAAGCTGTGGATAAAAGAAGCCTCAGCGAGCAACCTGGCAGGTCATCTCCGAGCCGTACCATTTCACTTTGGCTTCGCCCTGATGCTCCCAGAACTCGACGCCCTGGCTGCCATACTTGCTGCCACTTGCCGCCGGCTGGGCAATCGCGATGGTCTGATCACCGCCGTAGGTGAGCACCGCCGCTTGTGGCTCGAGCTGGTTGTAGAAGACCGCGGTGAAGGGCTTGTCGTTGTTGCTATCGTCACAGTCAAACTCGACCGCTGGCGGTACTTGCACAGCACCAGACTGGATCTGTAGTTTGACGATGCGCACCTGATATTGCTCAAGCACACAGGCATCGGCGTCAGAGGCTTTCCAGCATTCGTCCCGGCCTTTGATCCAGCCCCGTTGGGTTGCCTTGAGTTGTTTCTGTCCGTCGCTATCGGCCTTTGCCAGCATTTGCTTGTACAGCGCGGAAAGGTCTCGATCAAGTTTGCTCAGTTGCGGGCTCTGGCAGACTTTGAGCTCCATACCCTGCGCTTTGTCGCAAGAAAACGACGGCCCTTCAGTTGCCTGTACTGCACCTGCGCAAAATAAAGCGGCCAGCAGTAGTTGCGTACGCGCGCGGATCATGGGTGAAACCTCCAGCAAAAAATAATCTGCCAGAGAGTACAGCAGATATTTTTCCCCTGCCCTTATCCAATCGTCAGGCCAGCAAACCCAGGGCCTTGGCTCGAGCGACAGCTTGGGTCCTGCGCTCGACGCCCAGTTTGCTGTTGATATGACTGGCATGGGTCTTGACGGTATGCAGCGAGATAAACAGACGCTCGCTGATCTCCTGATTGGAGCAGCCCTGGGCGATCAACTCCAGCACCGACTTCTCGCGTGCACTCAACGCTTCACAACTGCCGCCCACTGCCTCCGGAATGTCCTGAACCGGTAGCAGCGCCAGCAAACTGGCTTGCGCTGCGCTAGCCGGTTGCAGCAGCAGCTGTTCGCGCAACCATTGCGGATGCTCGTTCAACAAGCTTTGAAAAGGTTGCAGGGCGCCACCTCGCGCCGCCTCCAGGCTCAAGGTCAGCAGGTCACGGGCTTGCGCCGGGTTGTTGTTGCCCAGCAGCAAACTTGTCCACTGGCATAGCGCGGTGACACAAAGCATATGCCCACCGCTTGCCTGTCCACGTGCAACCAGCGCCTGCAGACGTTGACCGGCCTGTTCCAGGCGCCCCAGGGTACGGTCGAGTGAGGTTTGCAGCACCTCGATATGCAGTGGCAGCAAGGGATGGAACTCCGGTGCTGCAGCAGGCTTTTTGCCGCCGTAGGTCTGCCCCAGACGCAACAGCCAGGACTCGGCCAGGTCGATGCGCCCCTGGGCCAACCAGAGCTCGCACTTGATCAAGGTGATCATGGCCAAGTAGAAAATCGGTGGCACGTCCCATATGTGCATCAGCCGTTCGGCTTCGGCCAGTTCGGCAAACGCTTCGGTGAAGCGGCCTTCGCGGCCATCCAGCGAAGCGATCACACAGTGGCCGATCAACACGCTGATGTCGCGACAGGCTCGCGCTTCGATCAGCCCCGCCCGCAGGCGGCTGCGTCCGGCCTCCGGCTGCAGGCGCGCAACCAGCAGATAGCCTTCGTATAACGTCAAGCGCGCTCTTGCCGCATACAAGCGTTGCGCCGACAGCCCTTGCAGGCGTTGCAAGCCCTGACGCACTTCATCCAGCGCGCGCAGCACCTCGCCACGGGCATGCAGCACCCGCGCGCGATCGTAATGAGCAAGGGCTTCGAACAGTGGGTTGCCGATCCGTTGCGCCAGTTCCAGCGCTTCGCGGTTCCACGTGCGTGCCCGCGAAAAATCGGCATCGGCAATGGCCAGGTTCGATAGCGTCGACAAGCACACCAGACGCTGGCCGTAGCGTTTTTGCGGCAAGCTGCGCAAGGCTTCTACACAGAAGATGCGGGTACGTTCGCGATCACCACGACCGCGAGCGATCACTCCACTGAGCGCCAGCCACTGCGCCAGCATCGATTTCTGTGCGGTTGCCGAGGGGGCCGGCAGAAACCGACTCAAGTGGCTGGCCAGTTCTTCGGCGGCGTCCAGTTGCCCAGCCAGGCCCAGGGCCCAGCTGTACAAGACGATCAGCCGTGGTGTGCTGATCAGCAAGCTGTCAGGCAGGTCCATTTTCCAGCGCAGCAACATACCGACGTTCTGTTCGGCCAGCAGTTGCTCTTCAGAAAGGTTCTGCACCAGGTTGGCGGCGACATCCAGGTGTCCCGCACGCAATGCCTGCTCGACTGCCTCGTCAAGCAATCCCTGGCCGTGGAACCAGCGACAGGCGCGCAAGTGCAAGCTCGAAAGCGGCAAGCTGGTTTGACGGCTGCGCAGCAGGTCGGAGAACAGGTGATGGTAACGATACCAGCGGCCATGTTCGTCCAGCGGCACCAGAAATACCTGATGCGCCTGTAGATAACCGATGATCTCGGCACTGTCATGGCTTTCCCGCAGCGCATCGCACAGCTCACTGCAGAATCGCTCCTGACAGGCTGTGTCGTTGAGAAAGCCCTGTACTTCGGCAGGCAGAATGTCGATCACTTCTTCAAGCAAATAATCGCGAATCAAACCCTCGCCACCATGCAAAGCCTGCGGCAACGCGTTGTCGCCGCCCGATTCGCTGACCGCCAGTTGCCAGAACCTCAGGCCGGCGATCCAGCCGTCACTGCGTTGAATCAGATTGTCCAGCGCCTGACCGCGCAAACCGCTGGGTTGTTGTCCCAATACAGCCAGCGACTCGTCGGGTGTCAGACGCAGGTCCTGCTCGTTGAGCTCGAGCAATTGTCGCGACAGGCGCAGCCGCGCCAGGTGCCAGTCAGGGCGCAGGCGGCTGGTTACCAGCAGGACCAGCCCAGGTGGCAGATGGTTGAGGAAGAACTGCAAGCAACGGTCGAGCACTGGCCCCTGCACCAGATGGTAGTCATCGAGTACCAACAACAAAGGATTTTGCGGCTGCAGGTGACGGGCCAGCTCATCGAGCAGCCCATCGAGCCATTCTTCGAAGGCAAAGGGTTGGTGGCGCTGGCGCATTTTGAGCAGGCCCAGTGACTGGTTGCCCACGGCCGGGCAAACCTGCTGCAAACCTTCAAGCAAACGTTCGAGAAAACGTCCCGGGTCATTGTCGCGGCGGCTCAACCCCAACCAGAGACTGCTCCAGTGGTTGGGCAGGCTTTGGCAGAACTCCACGGCCAGCGAGCTTTTGCCGAATCCTGCTGGTGCTGTCACCAGCAACAGGCGACCACCCAGACCAGATTGCAGGCGCTGGCACAAGCGCGCCCGCGGCACGTGCCCTTCGGGCAGTGGCGGACGATAGAAGCGTCCTTCCAGGACGTTCATGGCCTGGCTGGCGAACCCTTGCGTACGGGACAGATCAGTCATGGCCGGCTCGTTTTAGTTAGAGAATCTTCGGCAACACAGATCTGGGCAGACTAGCGGTTATAAACGCGCATTTGAAGATGATTGCGTCGTCTTGCCGAAAAAAGACTACAACAAAAAGCGACAGTTCCTATCCCGCTCCCACCTGCATAAACAGAAACGCCCCGGCAAGCCGGGGCGTTCTGGGAGATCACAAGGAGGTTTGAAACTTAGCGCACACCTTCCTGGCGAAGCGCTGCAGGCTGGAAGTCAGCCTTGACTGCGGTAAACCCGAAGTCGTAGGCCTTTTTCTCTTCGTTCTTCATGCCCAGTGCCAGATAACGGCCCGACTGCAGGTCGTAGATGGCTTCCAGGGTGTACCACGGCACCTCGACGTTGTAGTAGTCCTGGGAGTGCGCTTCGGACACACGCCACAGTTGGTTGCGACCGTCGTACTGGTCGATCACTGCCGCTTGCCAGGTGTCTTCGTCAATATAGAAGTCACGTTTGGCGTAGATGTGACGCTGACCCGGCTTGAGGGTAGCAACCACGTGCCAGACACGGCGCAGCTCATAACGGCTCAGGTCCTGGTTGATGTGACCGGCCTTGATAATGTCGCTGTATTTGAGCTTTGGATCGTCAAGCTTGTAGCTGTTGGAGGCGATATACAGCTCTTTCTTGCCTTCCAGCTTCCAGTCGTAGCGATCCGGAGCACCGTTGAACATGTCCAGGTTGTCGGAGGTACGCAGGCCATCGGCGGCAGTACCCGGACCGTCATAGGACACCTGTGGCGCCTGGCGTACACGACGTTGACCGGCGTTGTACACCCATGCCTTACGCGGCTCTTTGACCTGGTCGAGGGTCTCGTGGACCAGCAACACGGTACCGGCCAGACGCGCAGGCGCCGTCACCTTCTGTTTGAAATAGAACAGGATGTTGCCAGGGTTGCTCGGATCGTAATCCTTCATCCGGTCACGGAAGACGAATTGATCCTGGAAATACACCAGGCTGTACGAGCCATTTTGCTGCGGCGTGGCCTGGGTTACCAAGCGAGTCACGCTGCCACCACGGTAGCGGGTGATGTGGTTCCAGATCACCTCCACGCCGCTTTTCGGAATCGGGAACGGCACTGCTGTATCGAAGTTCTCCAGACCGTTACCGCCGCCTACCAGGTTGGTGCTGGTGGCATTTTTCTTGATCGCGGCAAACACTGCATCCGGAACCGTCGAGCCGCGGTGAGTGGTGTACACCGGGATCTTGTAGGTGTCCGGGTAGCGCTTGAACATCGCTACCTGGCCAGGCGACAGTTTGTCCTTGTACTGGTCAACGTTCTGGGCAGTGATGGTGTACAGCGGCTTTTCACCCGCGTAGGGGTCAGCAAGAAAACCTTTGCTATCAACGGCGCCGGCCGACTTGGTCAGCGGTTTCCAGGCACTGATCGAACCATCGGCGTTACCGGCCTTTTCCGCGCCCATTGGCGTCAGGGTCGAACCCAGCTTGGCGGCCTCGTCGGCGGACACCGCCGCCATGACACTGGTGGCCAGCAGCGACAGGCCCAGTACACCGGCTTGCAGCAGACTCTTGGTCATTTTCATGTTTATGCTCGTCCTGAATCGGTGTTCTTAGAAGTTCACGCCAAGGCTGAGGGCGACGAAATCGCGATCATCCACAGTGCTGTACTTACCATCGAAGAAGTTGGTGTACGACAGGCTGGCGGTGTAGGTGTTCTGGTACTCGGCGTCCAGACCCAGGCTGACTGCCTTGCGGCCTTCCTCGAAGTTGCCACCAGGACCCGGCGAGTAACCGGAAACGTCATGGGACCAGGCTACGTTAGGCTTGAGGTTGACCCCGGCGAAGACGTCGTTGTAGTCCCAGATGGCGCGAGCGCGGTAGCCCCAGGAAGTGCTGGTGGTGAAACCGTCGTTCTCGCACTTGCGTGAAAGGTTGGCCGAAGAAGCGTTGTTGCCCGCACCGGCGATGGTTCGGCTGTTGAGGAACTCACAGGTACTGACCGGCCCCGTAGGCTCCAGTGGCCCCGGACCAAATACTGGGTCACGGCCGTAACGCATCTTGTGCGCACTTTCCAGACCACCCACGTGAGTCACACCAACTTCACCGACCACGGTCAGGCGGCTGGCGCCCATGACTTGATCGAAGAAGTGGGTGAGCGTTGTCTGGAACTGGGTGATTTCCTTACGGGTGTAGCCGTGCTGGTCCTGGCCTGGAACGCCTTTGAGCAGCGAGGCATTGCCAAAGCCTGGGATTGGCGTGACACCGGAGTAAAGAATGTCCGTGGTATTGAGCTGAACTGGCGCGTTGGGGCGGTAGCTGAGCTCACCGCTCCACGCGGTGCCGGTGGACAGCGTGGTGGAGAAGCTCAGGCCGTAGAGGCGGATGTCTTCCGGGTACTCGACGAAGTACTGCGAGTTACCGGCGACGATCAACGGCGCCAACTGCGCCAGCGGCCCCTGAAGGTTGCTCAAGCCGGCATAAACCGAAGGATCAGCACCGGTGGCACTGAAGATCGGTGCGCGGCTGTGGTAGTTCATGAAGTAGGCGCCAAACTCGGTGTCCAGCGGCTCGAACATGTAGCGCAGTGCCACACCGAACTGACCACTGTCACGGGCATCGCGATCCGGGCCACGGGCTACCTTCACCCCTTCCTGGTTGATGTCGACACCTTGGCTGGCGAGGAAGCCCAGCGCTTGTGGCGACAGGCTGCGGCTGCTGTTGAGCAGGCGCAGGTTGTCGGTACAGCCGTCGGCGATGACGTCAGGTTGCGAGAAGAAAGTACCGCAGTTATCAACAACGGTCTGGTCCCATTCGATCTGGTAGAACGCTTCAGCCGACAGGTTGTCGGTGAGGCTCTGGGACACATAGAACATGTTGACCGGGATCAGACCTTCCTTGACCTCGGCACCTGGGCGACGGAAGGCGGCGACGTCGATAGGGTTGATCGAGTTGATACCACCGCCAATGAAGGTACTTTCACCCCAACTGACGACTTGCTTACCCAGGCGCACCGAGCCTGGCTGATCGGCAATGGCGTAGTTGTGATAGACGAAGGCGTCGAGAATCTCACCACCCGAGGACTTGGCGCCCTCTTTGCGGTTGGAGTCGCTGATATCCTTGAATGGACGGCTTTCGTCCTTGAGCTCGAAGTCGTACCAGTACTTGCCGCGTACGAATACACCGGTATCACCGTACTTGAGTTCCAGGTCGTGAATGCCCTTGAAGATCTTCGAAAAGGTCTCACCGCTCTTGAAGTTCAGGTGACCATCGTCGGAGGTCTGCGACAGACCCTGACCGCCGTTGTTGACGCCGATCAGATTCTTGTTCGGACTCTCCGTCGACCAACTGGCGCCGACAGACAGCGAGGAGTCAAACGACCCTTCAATTTCACCGATGTTGAAACTGACGCCGAATGCAGGACCGGCGAGCGTAGAAGCGAGGCTGACAGCCAAAGGCAGTTTCGCCCGGCGCCAGAACAGATTTGCTGATGTCATCGACGCTACTCCATGTACTTTCTTTATTTTTATGGCAGTGAGTCCTTTGCAGAAACGCCTCGTTCGACAGGTGTGAGCGCACCTTGTACGTCGAGCAAGTGGCTAGGCACATGCGTGTGCTGCCCCCCATTCCTGAAAATCCCCTGACCCGACTATAGCCAGCAGGTACTTCTGCTTGATCCCTCTAAAGTGTGATTTGCATGTTTGCCCCAGTGGCGTGGTTGTTGAACCGGCCACAGCGCTGGCGAGGGGAAGAATGGCCGAAAAACGACATTTTACAAGGTTGGGATGCGTCTAGCCCGCGGATCGCGCCCAAGCAGGCGCGACCCAGGGCAGGTCACAGCGTCGAGAGAAAGGTACTGTTACTGGCTTGCCATTGAGTGATGTCGAGACGGATACGCTTCTTGTCGAGTTTGCCGACGCTGGTCTTGGGAATTTCAGTAACAAGGGCAATCTGACTCGGAATCGCCCACTTGTTGATGTGGCCAAGCTCCACGAACGGCTTGAGGTGCTCCTTGAGTGCCTTGGCATCGACGCTCTGCTGCTCATGCACCACCAACAGCGCAAAAGGACGCTCACCCCACTGAGGATCGGCCACGCCAACCACCGCCACTTCGCGGATCGCTGGATGGCGACTGATCAGGTCCTCCAACTCCAGCGAGGAAATCCACTCGCCCCCGGTCTTGATCACGTCTTTGATGCGGTCGCGAATATCGATCACGCCCATGCTGTCGAGCGTAGCCACATCCCCGGTGTGCAGCCAGCCTCCCTGCCACAGCTCGGCGCCTTTCTCCGGCTCGCGGAAGTAACCCATGGTCAACCAAGGGGCGCGCAGCACCAACTCACCCTGGGTTTCACCATCGTTCGGGAGGAAGTTGCCCTCACCGTCGACAATCGCCGATTCCACCAAGGGCACCGGTACACCCGCCTTGATCCGATAAGTGATGCACTCATCTTCGCTACCGGCCAGCAGCTCCTCGTTGAGGTGGGCACAAGACACCAGCGGACAGGTTTCGGACATACCGTAGGCCGCCGTCAACTGAATGCCATGGGCTTTGGCTGCCTCGTACAAGGCTCGGTTCAGGGCGCTTCCGCCAATGATGATCTTCCAGCCGCCAAAGTCCTGCTCTTGCGCGCCCTTGGCATTGAGCAGCATTTGCAAAATGGTCGGCACACAGTGGGAGAACGTAACCTTTTCCTTGCGCCACAGTTCACACAGCAGTTCCGGTTCGTAGCGCCCCGGATACACCTGCTTGATTCCCAACATGGTCGCCACGTAGGGAATTCCCCACGCGTGCACATGGAACATTGGCGTGATAGGCATGTAGACATCGTCACTGCCCAGCAGGCGCACGCTGTCGATACTACCGGTAACGGAAGCGGCAGCCAGGGTGTGCAGAACCAATTGCCGGTGAGTGAAATACACACCTTTGGGGTTACCGGTAGTACCGGTGGTGTAGAAGGTGGTGGCTACCGAGTTTTCGTCGAAATCGGGGAAGTCATAGACCGGGCTGGCCGCAGCCAACAGCGCCTCGTACTCGCCCACAAGATTGGGCAGGTCGGCGGTCTTGGACTCGGCGTCGGTCAATAGCAGGGTCTTCTCGACCGTGGTCAGTTGCCCTGCAATCGCCTGGTAGAGGCCGACGAAATCGCTGTTGACCAGCACGAAGCGGTCTTCGGCATGGTTCATGGTGTAGAGGATCTGATCCGGTGACAGGCGCACGTTGATGGTATGCACCACCGCGCCAATCATCGGGATGGCGAACATGCACTCCAGATAGCGATGGCTGTCCCAATCCATCACCGCCACCGTATCTCCAGCCTTGACCCCGGCTTCGGTCAACACGTTGGCCAGGCGCGCAATACGCTCGTTAAGGGTCAGGTAACTGAAGCGCAGTTGATCGCGATAGACGATTTCGCGGGTTTTCTCGTAGCGGCTGCCTGACAACAGCAAACGCTTGATCAACAGGGGAAACTGATAAGCGCCCTCGGCGGGAGGAATGACACGAGTCTGCAACATAAGGGTCCCTTTTCTGGAGTGCACGTGCTGGGCAAGACATGGCCCACTCTAGAACGCCCTAACGCCGGCTAAATCAGCCAAAGGAATGATTTAGCCGGAGGTGTGATTACAGGCAATTTGCCATCAATGCATCTCGGTAAAAGCGATTTTCACACCCAGGGCAATCAGTACCGCGCCCATGGTGCGATCAAACCAATGTCCCATACGAGCGAATCCGGCGCGTACGCGCTGCTGGCTGAACAACATGGCGACCAGACAGAACCACAGACCGGTGGCGGCGGCCAGATAAACGCCATACCCGGCCTGAATCGCCAGCGGGGTGTGCGGATTGATGACCACGGTGAACAGCGACAAGAAGAACAAGGTCGCCTTCGGGTTCAAGCCATTGGTCATGAAGCCTGCAACAAAGGCTGCGCGTGGTGTGCGCTCGACCGTGGAGGCCTGCACTGTCTCGCTGCCGGGTGCAGCCGGGCCGGCGCGCAGAGCTTTGAAACCGATGTACAGCAGGTAGGCCGCTGCCAGCCATTTCAAGGCATTGAACAGCACGATCGACTGCGACACGATCAGACCGATACCCAACAGCGAATACCCGACATGCAGAAAGATCGCCATGCCGACGCCAAAGGCAGTCCAGGTGCCAGCGCGCCGTCCATGAGTCACGCTCTCGCGCACCACCACGGCAAAATCAGGACCGGGGCTGGCCACGGCGAGCAGGTGAATCAGGGCAACCGTCAAAAATTCAGCCCAATACATGGGGGCTCCTTGCGCGAAAAGGGAAATACAAAGAACACGTACATTACGCCCTCGACATACCATGTAACAACCTGTGAGCCGCTTGACTCTCCCCTTAGGGGCAGGCGCTAGCGTGGCTGCTTTACATCACAGGCCGCCTTCAATGAACAAACGTGTACTGGTGATTCTCGGACATCCCTCGAGCCAAAGTTTCTGCGCCGCATTGAGCAGCGCCTATATCAGTGCATCCCGAGCGCTTGGCCATGATGTGCAGGTACTGGAGTTGGCACGCTGAACTTCGATCCTCTGTTACGCCAGGGGTACCGCCAAGAGCAGCCATTGGAGTCCGATCTGTTGCACGCGCAGGCACTGATAAGCTGGGCGCAACACCTGGTGTTCGTGTTCCCCATCTGGTGGGGCGGAATTCCTGCCTTGTTGAAAGGTTTCCTGGACCGTGTCCTGCTTCCAGGCTTCGCTTTCAAGTACCGCAGTGACTCGCCCTTCCCCGAGCAACTGCTCAAGGGTCGCAGTGCCGATCTGCTGGTGTGCATGGATACACCCCCTTGGTACTACCGCTGGGTCTACCGAATGCCAGGTCTGGAACAGATGCGCCGTACGACCTTGCGCTTTTGTGGAATCAGGCCAAAAAAGACGCTAACGTTTGGCCCCATCATCAGCTCGACCGCAAAGCAACGCGATGCCTGGCTGCAACAGGCCCGCACGCTGGCCGGCACCGGTTAAAAGGGATTTTCGATGTACATTGGCAAAGCGGCGCAGCTTTCCGGTGCCACGATCAAATGCATACGCCATTACGAAAAGATCGGTCTCCTCCCCCCGCCTCGACGCCAAGGCAACTATCGCATCTACGATCAACAGAGCGTTACCCTGGTCAGCCTGATCAAATGCGCGCAAAAGCTCGGTTTCAGTCTCAAGCAGATGCAGGCGATGGTCGATGGCAACGATCCCGGCGCATTACCGTTGGCTCGCATTCACCAGGCCGTTGCCAGCAAGAGCGCCCAACTACAGGCCCAAATTGCCGACCTGCAGCAGCAACAGCAAAACCTCGAAGCTTTTGCAGCGAGCCTTGAGCAGACCCGATACGATTGCTTCAGCTACCCGACCTGAGCCCGACCGACCTTACTGGAGCTTCCATGTCTGTCCCACGCCGCGCCGTATTTCTCGACCACCACTCCCTGGACCTGGGCGACCTCAATCTGGATCGCCTGCGCGGTTGTTTCGACGAGTTGCAACTGTATCCGGCGACCGCCCCTGAGCAGGTAGCGCAGCGCTTGCAGGAGGCGACCGTGGCGATCAGCAACAAAGTGATGATCGATGCCAGCACCCTGGCCGCCTGTCCTAACCTGAAACTGATCCTGGTGTCCGCCACCGGCACCAATAATGTCGACCTGCAGGCTGCGCGGGCTCACGGCATTGTGGTGAGCAATTGCCAGGGCTACGGCACGCCCTCTGTCGCCCAGCACACTCTGGCCCTGCTGCTGGCACTGGCCACTCGCCTGCCCGACTATCAGCACGCTGTTGCCGCCGGGCAATGGGGCAAGGCCAAGCAGTTCTGCCTTCTGGACTTCCCTATCGTCGAGCTTGAAGGCAAAACCCTTGGCATGCTCGGTCAC
Organism: Pseudomonas auratipiscis; assembly: GCF_036324085.1. NCBI lineage: Bacteria > Pseudomonadati > Pseudomonadota > Gammaproteobacteria > Pseudomonadales > Pseudomonadaceae > Pseudomonas > Pseudomonas auratipiscis. The sequence continues at coordinate 150,216 of NZ_JAZDCU010000008.1, read as the reverse complement.
GGTGAGCTAGGCGGTGCCGTTGCTCGCTTGGCAGAGGCCTTTGGCATGCGTGTTCTGCTAGGGCAATTGCCGGGACGCCCGGCTCGTGAAGATCGCCTGCCCCTGGACGAACTGCTTCCCCAGATCGACGCCCTGACCTTGCATTGCCCGCTCAACGAACACACGCGCAACCTGATTGGCGCCAAAGAGCTGGCCCTGCTCAAGCCCGGTGCGTTTGTAATCAATACGGCCCGGGGCGGCCTGATCGACGAACAAGCCCTGGCGGATACGTTACGGGCAGGTCATCTGGGTGGCGCTGCCACCGATGTGTTGAGTGTCGAGCCCCCAGTCGATGGCAACCCGTTACTGGCTGCTGACATCCCACGGCTGATCATCACCCCGCACAGCGCCTGGGGAGCCGTGGAATCGCGCCAGCGCATCGTCGAGCAGTTGAGCGAAAACGCAGAAGCCTATTTTGCCGGCCGTCCACGCCGACAGGTCGGTTAAGCCACGCCCGGCTCTGCTAAACTGCGCCACTTTTTTCAGGAGCCGCCATCCATGGACCCGCGCAGTGAAGTGTTGCTTCGTCAGGCCGAGCTATTCCAGGGCTCGCTGTTGCTGGCCGGTTTGCCTGCCGACGACCTGCTCGGCAAACTGCCCGCAGCACATGGCTGGTGCTGGCACGCCGGTGACCAGACGGCTCTGGATGCCCGCTTTGCAGGCCGTAGCCATTTTGGTGTAGAGGCACCCGCCGAGCATTTCGAAGCGGCTGTGCTGTTTCTGCCCAAGTCCCGCGACCTGGCCAATTACCTGCTCAATGCCTTGGCCTCGCGCCTGGCAGGCCGCGAGCTGTATCTGGTGGGGGAAAAACGCGGGGGTATCGAAGGCGCGGCCAAACAACTGCATGCCTTCGGCAAACCGCGCAAACTCGACAGCGCACGCCACTGTCAACTGTGGCAAGTCACCGTCGAGCACGCACCCGACGCCAAACCGCTGGAGAGCCTGGCCGAGCGCTTCGAACTGGACATGCCCGAAGGGCCGTTGAAGATCGTCAGCCTGCCGGGTGTATTCAGTCACGGCCGCCTGGATCGCGGTAGTGCCCTGCTGCTGGAAAATCTTCAGCAATTGCCGGTCGGCCACGTTCTTGATTTCGGCTGCGGTGCCGGTGTGTTGGCCTCGGCGCTCAAGCGCCGTTATCCCCAAAGTCGGATCACGCTGCTTGATGTCGACGCCTTTGCCGTCGCCAGCAGCCGCTTGACCCTGGCTGCCAACGGCCTGGAGGGAGAGGTAATCTGTGGTGACGGCATCGATGCTGCACCTTACGATCTGGATGTGATTCTAAGTAACCCGCCGTTCCATACCGGGGTACACACCAATTACCAGGCATCGGAAAACCTGCTAAAAAAATCAGCCGATCATCTGAGAAAAGGCGGCGAACTTCGGCTTGTTGCCAACAGCTTCCTGCGCTACCAACCGCTCATCGAAAGTGCGCTGGGCAATTGCCAGATACGGGCCGAAGGACAGGGCTTCAAAATCTATCAGGCAACACGCGGTTAAAATCAACCCTTGCCGAAACGGATTTGCCTAGGCAGAATCCGCTCCGTCCTAGGGGAGTAGTCTCCCGCGAGCACCCAGCTCGCCCGGTACGCGTCAACATACTTGGTCAACAGACCATGGCGCGTGCGACCCACGGTCCGCATAGACGGACCCAGGGTTTGACAAGACCTATGACACGAACACCTTACCCGGGGCGGGAAGGCTGTACGTGTCATAGCCGTGTCGACCCGCCCCCGTAGGAACCCTGATGCTGGAATCACTGCTCGTCCCAACCGCGATCGTGGCCCTTGCCGAAATTGGCGACAAGACCCAATTGCTCGCGCTTATCCTTGCCGCCCGCTTCCGCAAGCCTTGGCCGATCATCGCCGGTATCATCGCCGCCACCCTGGCCAACCATGCTGCTGCTGGCGCTGTCGGCGCCTGGTTCAGCACTTTCTTCTCTGCAGCCACCCTGCACTGGATTCTCGCTGCCAGCTTCGCTGCCACCGCCCTGTGGACCCTGATTCCAGACAAAATGGATGACGACGAAGCCAGCTCCGCCCGGCGCTTCGGGCCTTTCCTGACCACCCTGATTGCGTTTTTCATCGCCGAGATCGGCGACAAGACTCAAGTCGCCACAGTGATGCTGGCCGCCCAGTATCCGCACCTGATCATGGTTATCATCGGTACCACCCTGGGTATGCTGATTGCCAACGTACCGGTGGTGCTGGCGGGCAACTTCGCCGCAGAAAAGCTGCCACTGACCCTGATTCGTCGCCTCGCATCGGCGGCCTTCTTTGTCCTGGCTGCCGTGGCGGTGTACTCAGCGATGGAAGTCAGTGGCTGGATAGGCTGACTGTTCGTATCAAGCCGGCGATGGGCCGCTCGGCGGCCCGGGCCCAGCTTACTTCTTAGCCTGTTCGTACAGCGGCATCACTTTGGGGATCGCCGCTCGCAACGCAGCCTGGCGGCTGTCGGAAGCTGGGTGAGTGCTCATGAACTCCGGCTGCGAACCACCCGAAGCCTGGCTCATCTTGTCCCACAGGGTGATCGCGGCATTCGGGTTGTAACCGGCACGGGCCGCAAGCTCCAGGCCAATCAGATCAGCTTCGTTCTCGTTCGAGCGGCTGTTGGGCAAGGTCATGCTGTACTGCACCACAGTGTCGGCAATCGCCAGGCTATCCTGGCCAAGCCCCAGCAATGCACCCGCACCCTGACGCGCCATCTGCACACCGTAGGCCTTGGACATAGCCTCACGCCCGTGTTCACGCAGGGCATGGGCGATTTCATGGCCCATGACCGCGGCGATCTCGTCGTTGGTCAACTTGAGCTTATCGATCAGACCGGTGTAGAAGAAAATCTTGCCACCTGGGCCGCAGTTGGCGTTGAGCTCATCACTCTTGATCAGGTTAACTTCCCAGTTCCACTGCGCCGCATCCGGGCGAAACTTCGGTGCCTGGGCAATCAGACGATCGGCAATCACCTGCACCCGCTTGGCATCGGCGCTGGTTTTGTCGAGCACACCTTTACTGGACGCCTCGCCCAGGGTCTGCTGGTAAGACTGTGCATACATCTGGTTGACTTCATCGGTCGAGAGCATGCTGAACATATATTGCTTACGCTCGACACCCACGGCGCCGCCGCTGGTGGTGTTTACTGCCTGGCATCCGGCAAGTAGCACACTGGCACTCAGAGCACCGATAACAAATGACTTACGCATGAAAACACTCCATTCGAACATGCCGCGTATCCTAGGCCGAGTCGATTGAGGCCGCTACACCCCAAACGAAGAAATCTCCAGGCGGCTGGTTACGCCGGGGTCAGGCACTCAGGCCCATTGACCTTGGGATCGTTGACGAAGTTGGCCAGCACGCGCTCTCGTAAAGGTGCCTGGGCGCTGGCCAGTAACTCATACAAGCGTGCCACAGGTGTTTGCGGGTCCAGCCATGCTGCTTGACCGGCGGCATCGAGAATCAGCGGCCGACGCTGGTTCACTGCAGCCTGGGTTACCACCGCAGTACTCAGCCAGACCTGGTCCTGCACCGGATAGGCCTCCCAGATCGCGGCAAAAAACAACGAAGAGCCTTCTCCAGGCGTCAACCAATAGGGCCTTTTGCGCACCGTACCGCGCCATTCGTAAAAACCGTTGGCCGGCATCAGGCACCGACGCAGGCGAAACGCCTCGCGAAACATCGGCTGCTCGGCCAAGGTTTCGGCCCGGGCATGCGCGGGCGTTCGCGACAAATCCGTCAACCAGGCTGGGGTCAGCCCCCAGCGCGCGCGGGCAAGTTCCACCTGGCCTTGCTCTGCATTTCGCTGGATCAGTACCGAAGCGCCGGGAGAAATATTCCATTGAGCCTGCTGGTCGGCCGGAAATCCCGGCAATGCAGCAAAGGCAGGCGACCATCTAAACAGCGCGTAACGTCCACACATGGGGGATAAAGACCTAGCAAATCAGGGTTCCCGGAATGTGCTCCGGTTCGTCGCCAGCCAGTGGCTGGGCACTATTGTACGCGGCGATCATCTGCCGTGCGTACTCGGCCTGGTCATCGGCAACCGCCAGGGCCAGCAAGCCCTGCATCGGTAGATCGCCCATGGCGCCCATCAGGTCCCGACCGATCAGGTGGACCTTGATCCCTTCACTTTCAAGCATTCCGATCAGCATTTCGGCTTCCAGCAGGCTTTCCGGCTCATAAATTCGCTGCATCAGTCGTTCTCACCGTAAACATCCAGCATCCACTCCTCCCCGTGCACTTGCAGCACGAAGCGGATCGGCTTGCAGCAGACCTGACAGTCTTCGATATATTCCTGATCGCCACCGGACAGGTCCACCGTTGTCTCGACTTCTTCACCACAATAAGGGCAATCGTAGATCGCAGTTTCCAGCATCGCGGCCTCCCGAGTGACTTGTGCGTATAATTGCCGGTCTATTTACAGGACCTGCGCGTGTTCGAGCCGTTTTTCGAAGCCCGGTCCTACCTATTACCCTAGCCGTTTCCAACAAGAGAGCATGATGGGCGAATTCGATGCCATCCGACCGTACAACGACGCTGAGGTCCCTGCCGTTCTGGCACGCCTGCTCAGCGACCCGGCATTTCTCGATATCCTCACCCACTTCCGCTTTCCGCGCGCTGCCGGAGCCTTTGGCTGGTTGCTCAAGCCACTGATCGCCCGACGCCTACGCAAAGAGTTTGCTGGCGTTACTTGCGTTTCGACCCTGCAGGACAAAGTCGAGTACTACGTCGACCATACCATCGAGCGGGCAACCGACGGGGTCACCTACACAGGCGTCGAACTGCTCAAGTCCGGAACGGCCTATTTGTTCCTGGCCAACCACCGCGACATCGTCATGGACCCGGCATTCGTCAATTACGCGGTGTACCACGCCGGCCTGCCTACGCCGCGGATCGCCATCGGTGACAACTTGCTGCAAAAGCCGTTCGTCAGCGACATGATGCGCCTGAACAAAAGCTTCATCGTTCACCGTTCAATCAGCGGGCGGCGGGAAAAGCTTGCCGCCTACCAGCTGCTTTCAGCCTATATCAACCATTCGATCCGCAACGACGGCCAGTCGATCTGGATCGCCCAGGCCGAAGGTCGTGCCAAGGATGGTGACGATCGCACTGATTCAGCGATCCTGAAAATGTTCCACATGAGCCGCAAGGACGAGCCGTTCGGCGCGGTTATTCAGTCGCTGAACCTGAGCCCGGTGTCGATCAGCTACGAATACGACCCCTGCGATCAGGCCAAGGCGCGCGAGTTGTACATTCGCGCCACGACCGGTACCTACACCAAGGCACCGGGCGAGGATGACCTGAGCATCGCCCAGGGCATTACCGGCTACAAGGGACGCGTACACATCAACTTCGCGCCACCGGTAACGACGTTCTTCGAAGACACCAAGCAGTTGGCAGTGGAGATCGATCGGCAGATTCTGGCGGGTTATCGCTTGTTTCCGGTGCACTACCTGGCTTATGCGCAGTGGGCCGATGCCGACCCGCAACTGCAGGTGCCGACGGCCGACCAGGTGTTCCCGGCCCCAGAGCTGGACCGCGCCCAAGCCGAATGGCAGCGCCGCCTGGACGCTTGCCCGCTCGAACAGCGCCCCTACCTGGTGCAGCAGTACGCCACGCCAGTGCGCAACCAGTACCGGGTCAAGGCAGGCTTGGCGCTCTGAGAATTACCTGGAGGCACCAACGGGGCGCGTAGCCGCCCCCTCTCATACCCAGGTGCTGAACCAGGACAACAGCAAGGCCAGCGCCAGGAAGGCAAAGCCCAGGATGTAGTAGAAGCGGTTGATGCGCAGCGTCATGCCATCGACCACCGTCTCGTCGCTCGGGGCCTTGGCCACTGCCAGCGCTTCACGACGCCGCGCGCTGTGCAACAACAGGCCGCCAGGGCAGGTAATCAGCAGTGCCAACAGGTTGATCAGCTTGGCCGGATGGGCAGCGATCAGCCCCCAGAACATTTGTAACGACATTTACAGCACCTCGAAAAGCGACGTAACAACGGCGCGCATTTTACCCAAGCCTCCCTTTGTGTCCCGGCTTTTTCGACCAACGACGATCATCGTCATGCGAGCGTCATCCGGATGCCTCACCTGAAGCAGCCTGAAATCACCTACAAAAAAGCCCGACGACTGCCACACAGTCATCGGGCTTCTTCAGGTGTACGGGTTTAGCGGGCTTATTCGCCGAGGATCTGGCCGATGGCCTGGTCCTTGAACAGACGGGTAAGCGCGTCGCTGAGGACATCACCGACCAGCTTGGTGTTGGTTTCCTGGTTTGGCGCCATGCCGAAGCGCTGGTCCAGGGAGGCACCATAACGTCCGCTGTAACGACGGTTGGCATTGGCAACGTCGGCCTTGAAGGTCGCGCCAATGGTGGCCTCGGTGACGTACATGCCTTCTTTAGGCGACTGATACTTGAGCTCTGCCAGGGTCACGGTCAACTGCGGGGCGTTGTAGGCGTTCGGCGTAGGGGTGAAGCCCAGCAGGCGTACTGCCGCTTCTGCCTGAGCTTGCAGCTTGGGCAGGATATCGTTGCCGGTAACCGTAATAGCGCTAGTTTCAGGGTACAGGCCACCGCGGGTGCCCAGGGTTTGCGACGCACGACCATCGACCACCTTGACCACGACCGGCTGGCCATGGCCTACCGGCGCGAGCTGGGCGGTGAGTTTTGGTTGCGGGCTGAGTTGTTGCGGGCTGTGGGCACAACCGACCAGGGTCAGACTGGTCACCGCGATCAAACCGAACAACAAACGTTGCAACATGCTCATCTCTCCAGAATAGGCAGCAAAGGCCGCCAGTATACTCAGCGCAGCGCGGCCCAGCCATCGCTGTGCCATTAGCGAATGAGACAGGCAAGCGCGGCGCCGGTTCGTTGTCACAATCGTTTAATGACCCCACCGGTATGCTGGCGCCAAGAACACTTGAAGAGGTAGACCGCCATGTCCAACTTCTGGACTTCACTGCTGACCCGCCGCCCCATGCGCAACTTCGCGCGCCTGGATGCTCAGGGTATTTGCCTGGCGTTCAAGCAGTGCGCCGATCAGCCTGCTGTCGGCAATTGGGTGCAAATCAACGAAATCTGCCTGACCTGGCTCAATCGCCCGCTGCCCTCTAGCGCAAGGGTTTGCGCGCGCCCTGGCGGCAACTGGATCCAGCGCAGCCTGGCCGCCTGAGCCGTGCATCAATAAAAGTCGCTAATAAAGATCATTTCTGCCCGAGACATCGTTATAATCTCCCCCCGATTATAAGGACGTCTCCTGATCGGGCCTCGCAGCACCGCCAATGTTCACCATTCGGCATCCTCCGCACCGCCCACAGAGAGCCTTCCACACAGGTCTTGCACCAGCCAGTGCCAGCATCATTCGGCCCTCTGCTCTGCCTGAACCTGCCGGGTCTGCCATCGCGCAGCCCTTTTTGAGGTTCACGACTCCAAAAGAGCGTGAAAAAACGGGTTTTCACAACTTCACGAGAGTGTGGCGAGCAATGAACAGTCTGGCATGTGCAAAAGCACCGAAAGTGTCCCTAGCAGCCCTGAACAGCTGGCAACAGCTCTCTTCCAGGATGAGAGCCTGAGGCCGGTCCATAACGCACGACGGACACCTTGACCATAAGTCGAATTGCCGCATCGGTCTTAAAATGCGTTCATAAGCAACGTAAAGCCCGTTTGGCGGTGTCCGCTGAAGTTGCAAAAACTGCGAAGAATCGGACATGGCGATCCTGGCTAGGCCAGTGATCCTATGCTGTCAATTTGGTGCTGTAGATTTTGGAGACGCGTTAAATGGCGCAGAACGAAGCAGTCGATGTGGTATTGGTAGGGGCAGGCATCATGAGTGCCACCCTGGCCGTACTGCTAAAGGAACTCGACCCGGCCATCAAGCTGGAAGTCGTCGAGTTGATGGATTCGGGTGCCGCGGAAAGTTCCAACCCGTGGAACAACGCCGGGACCGGCCATGCCGGGCTGTGTGAACTGAACTACACGCCGCAGGCCGCCGACGGCAGCATCGACATCAAGAAAGCGGTGCTCATCAACACTCAGTTCGAAGTGTCCCGGCAGTTCTGGGCCTACCTGAGCAAGAAAGGCGCGTTCAGCTCTCCACGGGCGTTCATCAACCCGGTTCCACACCTGAGCTACGTCGAAGGTGAAAAAGGCGTCGATTTCCTCAAGAAGCGCTTCGAGCTGCTCAAGCAGCACCATGCCTTCGCCGAGATGGAATACACCGAAGACAAATCGGTCATGAACGATTGGATGCCGCTGATGATGCCGGGTCGCCCTGCCGACCAGACAATCGCCGCAACCCGTGTCATGAAAGGTACCGATATCAACTTCGGCGCCCTGACCAACAAACTGCTCAAGCACCTGGCAAGCACGCCGGATGCCCAGGTCAAGTACTGCAAGCGCGTGACTGGCCTGCGCCGTAACGGCAGCGGCTGGACCGTCAGCATCAAGGACGTGAACAGCGGCAGCAGCCGTGAAGTGGATGCTCGCTTCGTATTCCTCGGCGCCGGTGGTGCTGCACTGCCATTGCTGCAGCAGTCGGGCATTGAAGAGAGCAAGGGCTTCGGTGGCTTCCCGGTCAGCGGTCAGTGGCTGCGTTGCGACAACCCGGAAGTGGTCAAGAAGCACCAGGCCAAGGTCTATAGCCAGGCCGCTGTTGGCTCGCCACCGATGTCGGTACCACACCTGGATACCCGTGTCGTCGACGGCAAGACTTCGCTGCTGTTCGGCCCTTATGCCGGGTTTACCACCAAGTTTCTCAAGCACGGCTCGTTCCTCGACCTGCCGCTGTCGGTGCGCATGGGCAACATCGGCCCGATGCTCGCCGTGGCCCGCGACAACATGGACCTGACCAAATACCTGGTCAGCGAAGTGATGCAGTCGATGGAGCAACGCCTTGACTCCCTGCGCCGCTTCTACCCAGAAGCGAAAGCCGAAGACTGGCGCCTGGAAGTGGCAGGACAGCGCGTGCAGATCATCAAGAAAGACCCGAAAAAAGGCGGCGTGCTGCAGTTTGGTACAGAACTGGTATCAGCCAAGGACGGTACCTTGGCCGCGCTGCTGGGGGCTTCCCCAGGTGCATCGGTGACCGTATCGATCATGCTTGACCTGATCGAGCGCTGCTTCCCCGAGCAGACCAAGGGTGCCTGGGCCGCCAAGCTCAAGGAAATTTTCCCGGCCCGGGAAAAAGTCCTGGCTACCGACGCTGCCCTGTATCACAAGATCAGCGTGCAAAACGACGAAGCCCTGGGCCTGGTCGAAAACAGCCCGGCGCAGCATTACGCGTAACGCACCGGCAATAAAAAACGCCCTTCGGGGCGTTTTTTTATGCACGCACGTTAATCAGCTGCGTGCCTTGTCGATGATTTCGATGTAGTCAGCGGCGTTGCGCTGATCCTTGATCACGTCGACGAACGTCTGACCATGCTCGTCCTTGCCGTCGACATCCAGACCCGCCTCAACAAAGAAACCGACAAAACGCTCGAAGTCATCGATGCGCAGGCCACGATAAGCCTTGATCAGCTTGTGCAGCGAAGGTGAAGTAGCATCCGCCGGTTCGAACTGCAGGAAGGACTTGATGTAGTCGTCACTGATCTCGTCGCCAATCACTTGCTTCTTGTCTTTACGCATTACCGACTCCAACTGAACCATCACGGACATTTTCACGGGCCGGCAGTTTACCCCTGCCCGGCGTCGGCGCTCAACGCGCGCGTACGGCTCCGGTATGCAAATCGGCCCAGACGTGACCATTGGCGTAACTGAGGAATTGCACGTAGACCGTGTTGTTGCGCAGCAGATCGATAATCACCTGATATTGGCTCGACGGGTAGTTCAGGCTCAGCACTTTGCGCTTGTCATCGAACACGGCTTTTTTCAGGCTCTTACTCTCGGCGTCAAAGCTGATCACTACCTGGCTGACCGTAGTCCCCTTGCTCAGCGGCTTGCCCTTGAGGCGCAGGGTCAAAGGTGACGTCACCGGGATCGGCTGCTGGTTTGACTGTCGCTGGTTACCAACGACTACTGAGTAGTCGGTGACCTGGAGCAGTTGCTGAAACTCGGGCACTTCCTGACGCAGGGACAAGTCATCCGGTGGCAGGAACTGACTGTGCAAGGGCGCAGCGGCCAGCGGCATGCTCAGTAACAGAAGGACAGGGACGATCGCACGCATGACAGGCTCCTCGAGGCGGCCGGGCACTTTAGCATGGGACGGTCATATCGCGGAGCAAGCCCACGGTTGATAAGGCGTGGCCGATTCACTCGAACTGAGCGCGCATCCAGGCTTGATACTCAGCCACCCCTGGCTCGCCCTCGCGCGGCGCCCAGTTCGCCATCTCACCTTCGCCGACCGGGCGGTAAGGACCGGATTTGCATTCGAACATCATGCTATCGGCCTCCAGCACAACCAGGCCATGGTAGGTGCCTGGCGCCAGATCCACGCCCAGGCATTCCCCACCGGCTTCGAGCACCCGCTTGTCCAGCACCACGCCTTGCTCGTCGAAGATCAGCAGCCCCAACTTGCCACGCAGCACGATCAGGCATTCCGCCTTGTCAGCCGACAGATGCCGATGCGGCGGGATGTAGGTCGAAGGCTGGAGCCCTACCGCCATGCGGTGGCAGGGTTCTTCCATGGCGTGAAAATTATGGTGCTGGCGGCCACGTGGGTTGGCGGCAGCCTTGCTGGCCAGCTCGGTAAACAACGATTGGTCGAGAAATCCGGGCTGGCGCATGGGGTCAGAGTCCCTTGACGGCAAAAATACCGTTGGCGTTGCGCCAGTAGCCTTTGTAGTCCATGCCGTAACCGAACACGTAACGGTCGACACAGCTCAAGCCGCAGAAGTCAGCCTTGAGTTCGGCACTGGCCTTGCGGTCGTGATCCTTGTCGATCAGCACCGCCGTGTGCACGGCGCGGGCGCCAGCATGCTTGCAAAAATCGATGATCGCGCTGAGGGTGTGCCCTTCGTCGAGAATGTCGTCGATGATCAGTACGTCGCGGTCAATGAACGAAACCTCGGGCTTGGCTTTCCAGAACAAATCGCCGCCGCTGGTCTGATTGCGATAGCGAGTAGCGTGCAGGTAGGAAGCCTCGAGCGGGAACTGCAAGTGGGTCAACAGCTTGCCGGCGAAGATAAGGCCACCGTTCATCACGCAGAATACCACCGGGTTACGTTCGGCGAGCACGTCGCTGATCTGGGCGCCAACACGAGCAATGGCGGCCTCTACTTCGGCTTCGTTGTACAGGCAGTCAGCCTCTCGCATGACTTGACGGATATGCTCGAGATCAGCGGACATGGCGCTCTCCAGGGGGCTGCAAATGAGAAAAGCGGGCAAAGGTACGCATCCCAGGGCGTCAGATCAAGCATTTATGGACTAACGTCCAGATTGCCTAGAGGACACACACGGCTGAATAGATTAATCTACCGCGGTTTTTTTGCCCGCCCCCCGGAGCTTTTCCTATGCCTATCCGTGAGATCCGCCATCCGCTGATCCGCCACAAGCTCGGCCTGATGCGCCGCGCTGACATCAGCACCAAGAATTTTCGCGAACTCGCCCAGGAAGTCGGTACGCTCCTGACCTACGAGGCCACCCAGGATCTGCCACTCGAAACCTACGAGATTGATGGCTGGTGCGGTAAGGTCCAGGTCGAGAAAATCGCCGGCAAGAAGATTACTGTAGTACCAATCCTACGCGCAGGCATTGGCATGCTCGAAGGCGTGCTCAGCCTGATTCCAGGCGCCAAGGTCAGCGCCGTAGGCGTTGCCCGCAACGAAGAAACCCTCGAAGCCCATACCTACCTGGAAAAGCTTGCCCCGGAAATCGATGAACGCCTGGCGTTGATCATTGACCCGATGCTGGCCACTGGCGCGTCGATGGTTGCCACCATCGACCTGCTGAAAAAAGCCGGCTGCAAGGATATCCGCGCAATGGTCCTGGTGGCTGCGCCGGAAGGTATTGACGTGGTCGAGAAGGCGCATCCGGATGTGCAGATCTACACCGCTTCGGTCGATGAACGCCTGAACGAGCACGGCTATATCATTCCGGGCCTGGGCGATGCTGGCGACAAAATCTTCGGCACCAAGCAGAAGGACGCCTGAACATGCAGGATGAGTTCAACGACCCGCTCTGGCGTCAGGTCGTCTCCGGCGCACAAATGCTCTTCGTAGCCTTTGGTGCGCTGGTACTGATGCCACTGATCACCGGCCTCGACCCGAACGTCGCGCTGTTCACCGCAGGTTTGGGAACTCTGCTGTTTCAGGTCGTCACCGGTCGCCAGGTGCCTGTGTTCCTGGCGTCCAGCTTTGCATTCATCACCCCGATCATTTTAGCCAAGGGCCAGTTCGGCCTGGCCGAAACCATGGGCGGGGTGATGGCAGCCGGGTTTGTCTACACCTTCCTCGGCCTTGCCGTGAAGATCAAGGGCACCGGCTTCATCGACCGCCTGCTTCCCCCTGTAGTGATTGGCCCGGTGATCATTTCCATTGGCCTGGCCATGGCCCCGATTGCCGCCAACATGGCAATGGGCAAGGCTGGTGACGGAGCAGAGCTGCTGCCGTACGGCACCGCAATGATGATTTCCATGCCAGCGCTGCTGACCACGTTGATCGTTGCCGTATTCGGCAAGGGCATCTTCCGTCTCGTGCCGATCATCGCAGGTGTACTGGTAGGTTTCGGCCTGTCGTTCTACTTCGGTGTGGTCGATACCGCCAAGATCGCCGCCGCGCCTTGGCTGGCCGTGCCGCACTTCACCGCGCCCGCCTTCAACTGGCAAGCAATCCTGTTCATCGTACCTGTCGCCCTGGCGCCAGCCATCGAACATATCGGTGGGGTGATCGCAGTGGGTAGCGTGACAGGGCGTGATTACCTGAAGAAACCAGGTCTGCACCGCACCCTGCTCGGTGATGGTATCGCCACCACCACTGCCGGACTGTTCGGCGGCCCGCCCAACACGACTTACGCCGAAGTCACTGGCGCAGTAATGCTGACCAAGAACTACAACCCGAAGATCATGACCTGGGCGGCAATATTCGCCATTACCCTGGCCTTCATCGGCAAGTTCGGCGCCCTGCTGCAAAGCATTCCAGTACCGGTAATGGGCGGAATTCTGTGCTTGCTGTTCGGTTCGATTGCCGCGGTGGGCATGAATACCATGATCCGCCACAAGATCGACCTGAGCGAAGCGCGCAACCTGGTGATCGTTTCGGTGACCCTGGTGTTCGGTATTGGTGGCGTGCTGGTCGGTAGCGGTACTGGCCCGGACGATTGGGGCCTCAAAGGCATCGCACTGTGTGCGGTGGTGGCGATCGCCCTGAACCTGCTGCTGCCAGGCAATGACGGCTGGAAGAAAAAGGCGCTGGACGACCAGTTGCCTTGATCAATCGGCAGGAGCCGGCTTGCCCCGCGATGCGATAGGACTCGACGATCGCAATCGCGGGGCAAGCCGCTCCTACCGGCTACTCAAGGCTCAGGCTTTTTCGCACATGCTTTTCAGCGCCTGCACCCACTGCGGGTGGTCATTCAGGCAAGGCACCAACACCAGTTCCTCCCCGCCTGCCGCGGTGAACTGCTCATGCCCACGGTCTCCGATCTCTTCCAGTGTTTCGATGCAGTCGGCGACGAAGGCCGGGCACATGACCAGCAGCTTCTTCACTCCCGCTTTGCCCAGCTCATCCAGGCGCGCCTCAGTATAGGGTTCGATCCATTTCGCCCGCCCCAGGCGCGACTGGAACGACACCGACCATTTGCCGTCGGCGATCCCCATCTTTTTCGCGAACGCCTGCGCTGTTCGCAGGCATTGTCCGCGATAGCAGACCGCAAGCATCTGCGCTGAAGAGTCCCGGCAGCAATCCTCAGCCTGAAAATCATGCTTGCCCGTGGGATCGAGCTTTTTCAAATGGCGCTCGGGCAAGCCATGGAAGCTCATCAGTAGATGGTCGTAATCCTGTTCAAGGTAGGGTCGCGCACTTTCCACCAAGGCATCGATATATTCCGGCTGATCGTAGAATGGCTTCAGCACCACCATTTGCAGTGGCAAATGCTGATCGGCTATCACTTGCCGAGCCTGCTCGACCACCGTGGTTACCGTGCTATCTGCAAACTGAGGGTACAGTGGCGCCAGGGTGACCTTACGCACACCCTGCGCGGCCAGGCGCTGCAGCACAGTCGGCAAAGATGGCTCACCGTAACGCATGGCAATTTCCACCGGGCCATGCTGCCAATGCTCACGCATCGCTGCTTGCAGGCGGCGGGTCAGCACCACCAGTGGCGAGCCTTCATCCCACCAGATCGACGCGTAGGCATGGGCCGATTGTTCAGGACGCTTGATCAGGATCAGCGACACCAGCAAGCGTCGTACCGGCCAAGGCAGGTCAATGACGTAAGGGTCCATCAAAAACTGATTGAGGTAGCTGCGCACATCAGCCACCGAAGTCGAGGCTGGCGAACCCAGGTTGACCAGCAGCAGAGCGTGATCGGTCATGCAACGTCCTATTTCAGAGGCGACCAGACAAGTCATCCAGCGCCGATTGCAAATCATTGAAGCGGAAAGTGAACCCTGCGGCGAGCAAGCGCACCGGGCGTGCTCGCTGCCCGCCCAACAGCAGCGTCGACAGCTCACCCAACCCCGCTTTTAACACCAGTGCCGGCAACGGCATGAAGGCCGGGCGATGTAAGGTGCGTCCCAGGCGCTTGGCAAACTCACGGTTGCGCACCGGTTCGGGGGCGCAGGCATTATATGGACCGCTGGTATCGTTGTGCTGCAAGAGAAAATCAATCAAGGCGATTTGATCGTCTATATGAACCCACGGCATCCATTGTCGGCCATCACCAATCGGCCCGCCCAGGCCTAACTTGAACGGCAGCCGCAAACGCGACAAAAAGCCGCCCTCACTGGACAGCACTAGCCCCGTACGCACCAGCACCACACGCATACCCAAAGCCTGCGCACGTAGCGCCGTTTCCTCCCAGGCAATGCACAGCTGGCTGGCAAAATCCTCCTTGACGGGCTGTGAAGCCTCGGTCAGCTCACGTTCGCCACCATCGCCATACCAACCTACCGCTGACCCTGAGATCAGCACTGACGGGCGCTGCTGGCGCTTCTCAAGCCATGTAAGCAATTGCTCGGTGAGCGTTATGCGACTCCCCCAAAGCACGGCGCGACGATGAGCACTCCAGGGGCGATCCGCTATCGGTGCGCCGGCCAGATTGATCACCGCATCAATGGGATCATCCTCATTCAGGGCTTCTAGCCTGGCGACGCCTTGTACCCCGGCACCACACAGCCTGGGCACCTGTTCAGGCCGCCTGCTCCACACAGTCAAGCGATGCCCCTGGCCCAGCCAGCGCTGACAAAGCTGTTGACCAATTAAACCTGTGCCACCGGTCAGCAATATATGCATGGCTGTGTCCTCACATGGCGCGCCCTGGTCTATTTTTAAGATCAAGGCACTTTTTTGACCCAACGACCCTCGGATAAACATAGGCCAACCAGCGGGAACGAAGGAAGGCATCTTATACGGAAGTTAGAAGCTGTACAGGTTTGCCCAATGGAGTAGTCTTAAACCATCACGGTTCAAAGAGGCCATCATGACCGTACCTATTGCCATCATCGGTGCCGGTATTGCCGGGCTGTCCGCCGCCCAGGCTCTGCAGAAAGCCGGACAAACCGTCCACTTGTTCGACAAGGGCCACGGTAGCGGGGGGCGCATGGCCAGCAAACGCAGCGAGGCCGGCGCGCTTGATCTGGGGGCGCAGTACTTTACTGCCCGCGACCGGCGCTTTGTCGAGCAGATCCAGCAGTGGGTCGCTGCCGGCTGGGTCGCCGAATGGAAACCCCAGTTGTACACCTATCAAAACGGCATTCTAAGCCCGTCACCGGACGAGCAGACCCGCTGGGTCGGCGTGCCGCGTATGAGCGCCATTACCCGCGGCTTGCTCAAGGATCTGACGGTCAACTTCACCTGCCGAATTGCCGAAGTGTTTCGCGGCAAGAACTACTGGCACTTGCAAGATACAGAGGGCTGTAGCCACGGCCCGTTCAGTCGGGTCATTGTCGCGGTACCGGCACCTCAAGCCACACAGTTGCTGGCTGCCACACCCAAGCTTGCAGCTGCCGCTGCAGGGGTGCAGATGGACCCGACATGGGCTGTCGCCCTGGCCTTCGACTCACCGCTGGATACCCCTATGCAAGGTTGCTTCGTCCAGGACTGCGCCCTTGACTGGCTTGCACGTAATCGCAGCAAGCCCGGCCGCGACGCGCACAAGGATACCTGGGTGCTGCATGCGACCTCTGACTGGAGCAAACAGCACATCGACTTGAGCAAGGAAGCGGTGATCGAACACCTACGCGGGGAGTTTGCCGAGCTGGTGGGCTGCATGGTTCCGGCGCCCAATTTCGCCCTCGCCCATCGGTGGCTGTATGCACGCCCGGCCGGCAATCATGAATGGGGAGCCCTGGCCGATGCCGATCAGGGCCTGTATGCCTGCGGCGACTGGTGCCTGTCCGGACGCGTCGAAGGCGCCTGGCTCAGCGGCCAGGAAGCGGCACGACGATTACTCGAGCATCTTGAGTAGGTCCTGGGGACGCTCGCTGGATATCTGCAACAACGGCCTCGGCATGTTTTGTACAAACTCATTTACTTGTGCAGATTTGTCTCTATGATAAACCTG
This sequence comes from Pseudomonas auratipiscis, assembly GCF_036324085.1. NCBI lineage: Bacteria > Pseudomonadati > Pseudomonadota > Gammaproteobacteria > Pseudomonadales > Pseudomonadaceae > Pseudomonas > Pseudomonas auratipiscis. The sequence goes on along the minus strand of NZ_JAZDCU010000008.1, from coordinate 133,534 downwards.
TACAATTAATTTTATTTGTACAAGATTAAACACGGGGCCCGCCTATGGACAGCTCTCACTCCGCCCGCAAGCCAAAAATCGCTGTAAGCGCCTGCCTGACCGGTGCCCAGGTTCGCTACAACGGCGGGCACAAAGCGTCGCGCCTGTGTGCAGTATTAGGCGACTACTTCGAACTCGTTCCGGTCTGCCCCGAAGTAGCCATTGGCCTGGGGATTCCTCGCGCCCCGATTCGACTGGTAGGTAATTCGCAATCCCCGCAGGCCGTAATGAGCCACGACTCCGCGCTGGAGCTTTCCGGGCCATTGCAAGCCTATGGGCACCAGATGGCCAGAGAGCTCACCGATATCTGCGGCTACATTTTCATGCAGAAGTCTCCATCCTGTGGGCTCGAGCGCGTCAAGGTCTACCGGGCGAACGACAAGCCTGCACACGTTGACGGCCGCGGCTTGTACGCGGCAGCGTTCTGCGAGCAACGCCAGGATCTGCCGGTCGAAGAAGATGGGCGCCTGTGCGATCCCGTGTTGAGGGAAAACTTCATCACTCGCGTCTACGCCTTCGCTGACTGGCAGCAATTGCTGGCCAAGGGTCTGAGCCGTGGCGCGCTGATCGCTTTTCATGCGCGCTACAAGTACCAGTTGATGGCCAACAATCCACAGCAGTACAAGGTATTGGGCAAGCTGTTGGGCAGCATGACCCGCGATGATGATCCGCAGGTACTTGGCCAACACTATTTCACTCAGTTGATGCTCGCCCTGCGCCGCTGTGCGAGTCGCGGCAACCACAGCAACGTGCTGCTTCATCTGAGCGGCTATTTGCGCACTGCGCTTAGCCAGGATGACCGCCAGGAAATCCGCCAACTGATCAATCAGTATCATGCCGGCATCGTCCCTCTGGTCGTACCGCTAACGCTGCTCAAGCATCATTTGCGCTGCCATCCCGATCCCTACTTGCAGCAGCAGGTGTACCTGCAGCCGCACCCGGAAAGCCTTAGCCTGCGCAATGCCATCTGAGACGCAGCTACCCAACAGGAATGACCATGCAACTTATCTGGCTGCGTAGCGATCTGCGCGTACTGGACAACACCGCGCTATCCGCTGCCTGCGAGCGGGGCCCTAGCGTGGCGCTCTGGCTTGTAAGCCCGCAACAGTGGCGCAATCATGACGATGCACCGTGCAAGATCGACTTCTGGTTACGCAACCTCGCATTGCTGGAAAAACAACTCGCCTCGCTGAACATTCCATTGCTGGTGCGCGACGCCGACACCTGGGACCAGGCACCCGACGTGCTGCTCAAGGTGTGTCAGGAGTATCAGATTCAGGCGCTGCACCTGAACGAAGAATACGGCGTCAATGAAACTCGGCGCGACCAAGCAGTGAGCGACAGACTGACACGCGAAGGCATTGCCGTTCGTTCCTACCTGGATCAATTGCTATTCAAACCTGGAAGCATCCTTACTCGCAGCGGCGGCTATTTCCAGGTCTTCGGCCAATTTCGCAAGGTTTGTCATGAGCGCTTGCACTTGAGCCCACCGGCCCTGCAACGCCCCCCCACACCTCAGAAAGCGCTGAAAATCACCAGCGATAAAATTCCTGCCCAGGTGCCGGGTTTTGCAGTGCCCCCTGCCAGTCTGCGCAACCTCTGGCCTGCCGGTGAGGATGAAGCGAATGCGCGCTTGCAGCGATTTATCGATGAGTCCGTTGACGACTACCAGGAGCAACGGGACTTTCCCGCCGTCGCAGGCACCAGCCAACTTTCCCCCTACCTTGGCGCAGGCGTCATTTCGCCTCGCCAGTGCCTGCACCGGGCCCTGGCACACAACTACGGGGAGTTCGATAGCGGGAATACCGGGCTGGTGACCTGGATAAACGAACTGCTCTGGCGTGAGTTCTACAAACATATCCTGGTGGGTTATCCGCGCGTGTCGCGAAACCGTGCCTTCCGCCAGGAAACCGAAGCCCTGCCTTGGCGTGACGCTCCTGAAGATCTCAAAGCCTGGCAGGAAGGCCGTACCGGCTTTCCGATCATTGACGCGGCGATGCGCCAACTGCTCGCAACCGGCTGGATGCACAACAGACTCCGTATGATCGTAGCGATGTTCCTGACCAAGAACCTTCTGATTGATTGGCGCGAAGGCGAACGCTTTTTCATGCGCCACTTGATCGACGGCGATCTGGCCGCTAACAACGGAGGCTGGCAGTGGAGCGCCTCCACCGGGACCGACGCGGTGCCGTATTTCCGGCTGTTCAACCCGATCAGCCAGTCGCGACGTTTTGACAGCAAGGGCCGTTTCATCAAGCAATGGCTACCGGAGTTGGCAGATTCCGATGAAAAAAATGTTCACAACCCTGTCCTACAAGACGGATTGTTTGCTACAAATGATTACCCACCACCCATTGTGGACCTCGGTAGCAGTCGTCTTCGGGCGTTGAGCACTTACAAGGATGTGCTTACGAAACAGGTTGAGGAACCATCATTTGAGCCACCCTATTGCCCGACGTGCCTGGATTACAGGTGCCAGCAGCGGTTTGGGACTTGCAATGGTAGAAAAACTACTGGAAGAAGGTGATTTTGTAGCGGCCAGTGGTCGCTCCAGTGCAGCCTTGCGCAACCTGGAATGGCAATACGATTCAAAATTTCTGTTACTGGATGGCAATCTCAGCAATCCGCTTGAAGCGACAGCGGCGGCCCAACAGATCTACTATCGATGGGGCGCGTTGGACTGTTTGATTATCAACGCCGGCACCAGTGATTACCTGGCAAGCGATGTCTCGGCCGCGACGTTGTTCGCAAGCCTTGTGCGCAGCAACCTCAACGCCGCCCGGTATTGCCTGGACAGTGCCTTGACGTTACTGCAAAGCGGAAACTCGCCCCAACTGGTGGGTATTCTCAGCCGATACTCAGCGCTACAGTTGAACGACCCCAGCCATCCCCCCGGAGCCAACAACAGCCTGACCGGATTGTTCGAGGCTCACCGCGCCGCGCTGGCTGCTCAGTTCATCGACATGACGCTCATCGCTGCGCTCAACAGGAACTCACCGCAAACATCGGCATCCGTTACACCAGAACGCTGGACAGCGAAAAGCGCCGCAGAGGTGATTGTTGAGCACCTGCCAAAACGTCAAGGCAACCTGGTGCTCGAAGCGTTGCACCAGCACGATCTCTGGCCACTTCCCAAGTAGGCATTCGGCCCCACAGTTACTGCGGGGCCGACGTTGAACTACAGCGCCATACGGTAGTGCAGCGAATAACTTTCTACGCCATCGTTAGGGGTTTGTAGCCCGGCGTTGGAGTAGTGAATAGCGCGTACGCCCACTTCATGCCCACCGGCAAAGCGCAAGCCAAAACCGATACGGTCTTCAAACTGAAAGGACGACCCCAGTTTGTTGTCTTCGATCTCGGTACTGGAAAACGCCGCTACCCCAATACCGGCTTCGATATAAGGCTTGACCGACTCGCCAGCAAATTCGTAGACAAATACAGGAGCAAACGAAAGACTGTGATTACTTGCGGTTTCGTCGCCCTCCCAATAGGTGTATCCGGCATCCCAATAGCCAGTGAGCCGACCAACGCTGGTCTGCCACCAACTGGCATCCCAGTTCGACTGCAAGCCAAGGCGATAGGTCATGGTTGAATCACCCGTCTGCCCAACCGACAGGGAAACATCAGCCGCTTGAGTTGTAAACGATTGCCCCAGGGTCACAGCTGCAATAGCAGCCAAACAAAGCAGTTTCCTCATGAGAAACGTCCTTTTTCCTAATGCTAATATTGATTCTTTTGTCTCATCGGACAAATTATAGAAATCAGTGGTGTGGCGTTAGTTCATCTGGATATCTGCGTTTATCGCACTTTCTACAGCAAGAAGCTTCGCACACTGTCAGATTTATTCCACAACATTGGCAGTATCTTGTGCAAATGATCCGGGCTGGCGCTGGTCCAGAACTGCGCGGCACGTGCAGGGCCGTCAGACAGCAAGTGCCGTTCGCCCAACAGCCGTTGCAGTTGACGCGCGACAGCCGCCCCCGTATCGATAATGGCAATGTGTGCTGGCACCAACTGCGCCAACAATGGCTTGAGGAACGGGTAGTGCGTACAGCCCAGAATCAGCGTGTCGCACCCTGCATCGAGCAACGGCTTCACGTAGCCCTCAAGCAAGTCACGCAAATGCTGACTGCCAAGGTCGCCTTCTTCGATGCACTCCACAAGCCCGGGACAGGGCTGCGTTATCACACGAACATCGTTGGCAAAACGGTCAAGAAGGGCAGCGAACTTGGCACTCTGCAGAGTCCCGGTGGTGGCAAGTACACCGACGACGCCACTGCGGGTGGCGGCAGCGGCTGGCTTGACCGCAGGTTCCATGCCCACCAACGGCCAGCTCGGATACTGCTCACGCAGGTCGGCGACTGCGGCGACAGTCGCCGTGTTGCAAGCAAGCACCATAGCCTTGGCACCTTGCTCGCGGAAAAATTCGGCAACCAGGCGGCAACGCTTGCGGATAAATTCGGGAGACTTCTCGCCGTAAGGAATATTTCCACAGTCGGCGACGTACAACAGCGACTCGTTGGGCAACAAACGCTGAATCTCGACCAACACCGATAAGCCACCCACGCCGGAGTCAAAAACGCCGATAGGCGCTGCTGCCGGATCAGTCATCCTGTGCGCCACAAACGCTGCAACCAGGATCACGTTTGACGCGCAGCTCGCGAAAACGGCTGCCAAGGGCATCGATCAGTAGCAACCGCCCCACTAGCGGCTGGCCAAAACCCGCCAGGACCTTGAGCGCCTCGAGCGCTTGCAGGCTGCCGACCAACCCTACCAGCGGGCCTATCACCCCGGCTTCGCTGCACGTTAGCTCGGCTTCGCTGCCATGACCATAGAGGCAGTGGTAGCAAGGGCTTTCCGGACGTCGCGGATCGAACACCGACAATTGCCCCTCAAGGCGAATGGCTGCACCACTGACCAGTGGCTTGCCTTGCGCTACGCAGGCGGCATTGACCGCCTCGCGGGTAGCGAAATTGTCGGTGCAGTCGAGCACCAGGTCCACAGCCTGCACGGCTGCGGCCAGTGAGTCTTCGTCCAGGGCACTGCGATGGGCGACCAGGCGTATTTCAGGGTTGATCGCCTGCAGCCGCTTCAGGGCCGAATCGACCTTACTCAAGCCAACCGATGACGTGTCGTGCAGGACCTGGCGCTGCAAGTTGGTCAGGTCGACGCTGTCGAAGTCTGCAAGGTGCAGTTCTCCGACGCCCGCTGCGGCCAGATACAACGCCACCGGCGAACCCAGGCCACCCAGACCGACGATCAAGGCCCGGCTGTCTTTCAGCCGCAACTGACCGTCGATATCTACCTGGGAGAGCAAAATTTGCCGGCTGTAGCGCAACAGTTCCTGATCACTTAGCACGATAGTCGCCCCAGGCTGATACGTTCGTGTCCACCCAGATCGATACGACTCTCGATCTGCTCGAAATCATGCAATGCCAGCAGTTCACGTACCAATGCGGCCTGATCGAAGCCATGCTCGAGCAACAACCAAGCGCCCGGCTTCAGGTGCGCAGGCGCCTGGCTGATAATAGTCCGTAGATCGTCCAGGCCATCAGCCCCGGCCACCAGAGCGCTGCTCGGCTCAAAGCGCACATCACCGGATTGCAGGTGCGGGTCCAGGGCGGCGATATAGGGTGGGTTGCTGACAATCAGATCAAAACGCTCGCCATCGACGGAGTCGAACCAGTGGCTGCTACGCACCTGGACGTTATCCAGTTGCAGGCGCTGACGGTTGCGCTCGGCCAAGGCGACTGCCTCAAGTACACGGTCGACAGCCATCACCTGCCACTGCGGGCGTTCGCTGGCCAGTGCCAGTGCAATGGCCCCGGTACCCGTCCCCAGATCCAGCACCTGAACGGGCTCACGCGGCAGCAGCTCAAGCGCTGTTTCTACCAGCAACTCGGTGTCCGGGCGCGGAATCAGGGTGTGAGGCGCAACTTCCAGGTCCAGGTTCCAGAAACCTTGCTGGCCGAGAATATAGGCCACCGGCTCGCCGCTGCGGCGGCGCTGCAGGTATTGGGCAAAGGTCAATGCCGCTTCGCTGCTGACGATGCGCTCCGGCCAGGTATGCAGGTAGCTACGCGATTTGCCAATTGCAGCCGCCAAGAGCAATTCGACATCCAGGCGCGCCGTTGGCGAATCCGGAAGCTCCGCAGCGCGGAGCAGGCTGGCGATAATGGTCATTTACTCACCCAATGCGGCCAGTTGGTCAGCCTGATATTCCGCCAGCAGCGGCTCGATCACGGCATCGACTCCTCCGGCCAGCACTTCATCCAGGGAATACAAGGTCAGATTGATACGATGATCGGTAACCCGGCCCTGAGGATAGTTGTAAGTGCGAATACGCTCGGAACGGTCGCCCGAGCCCACCAGCAGCTTGCGCTCGCTGGCAATTGCATTCTGCGCCGCGCTGGTCTGAATGTCGTTGAGCTTGGCCGACAGCCAGGACATCGCGCGAGCGCGGTTCTTGTGTTGGGATCGTTCTTCCTGACACTCGACTACTGTACCTGTAGGCAAGTGGGTAATACGCACTGCCGAGTCGGTCTTGTTGATGTGCTGACCGCCCGCACCGGAAGCACGGTAGGTGTCTACCCGCAAATCCGCCGGATTGATCTCGATCGCCACCTGTTCGTCTGGTTCGGGCAGTACCGCCACGGTGCAGGCCGAAGTATGAATGCGACCCTGGGATTCGGTTTCCGGCACCCGTTGCACACGATGCGCACCAGATTCGAACTTCAGCTTGCCATAGACATGATCGCCTTCGATGCGAGCGATGATTTCCTTGTAGCCGCCGTGCTCCCCCTCATTCTCCGAGAGAATTTCCAGGCGCCAGCCCCGCCGCTCGGCATAGCGCGCGTACATGCGGAACAAATCGCCAGAAAAGATCGCTGCCTCGTCGCCACCGGTACCGGCTCGGATTTCCAGAAACACGTTGCGCCCGTCGTTGGGGTCCTTGGGCAATAGCATGCGCTGCAACTGACTTTCCAGTTCGACCAGCAGCTCCTTGGCTTCGCGCACTTCTTCCACGGCCATTTCGCGCATGTCCGGGTCGCTGTCCTTGAGCAATGCCTGGGCACCGGCCAAGTCATCCTGCACCTTGCGCAACTGGGCGTAGGCCAAGGCTACGGGCTCGACTTCGGCATATTCACGGGAATAGGCGCGAAAGCGGGTCTGGTCGGAAATGACTTCAGCATCACCCAACAGGGCGGTCAATTCCTCGAATCGGTCCTGGAGGGTATCCAGTTTATTGAGCAGCGACGCTTTCATTGCGGGGGTTTATCCGTCGATCCCTCATTGAGGGCAAAGAGTTCCTGAGCCATGGCCAACGCATCGAGGCGGCCTTCGGCAGAGAGCTTTTTCAGTTGCACACTGGGTGCATGAAGCAATTTGTTGGTCAGCCCGCGCGCCAATTGCACCAGCACCTCTTCAGCGCTGCCACCATTGGCCAAAAGACGCTGGGCCTTTTGCAACTCTTCGTCACGCAGGCGTTCGCTCTGTTGACGGTAAGCCTTGAGTACATCGACCGCCGCCAGCTCGCGCAGGCGCAGCATGAAATCCTCGGCACCTGACGAGACCAGCTCCTCAGCAGCCTGGGCAGCGCCCTGGCGGCTCTTGAGGTTTTCAGCGACTACGTCGTGCAAGTCATCGACGGTGTACAGATACACATCGTCCAACTCACCGACTTCGGGCTCGATATCGCGCGGTACGGCGATATCGACCATGAAGATGGGCTTGTGCCGGCGCAGTTTCAAGGCGCTTTCAACCGCGCCCTTGCCCAGAATCGGTAGTTGGCTGGCGGTGGAACTGATGACGATATCGCTGTTGACCAGTTCCTGCGGAATATCTGCCAGCAGTACAGCGTGAGCACCGAACTGCTCGGCCAGGGTGCTGGCTCGCTCCAGGGTACGGTTGGCAACCACGATACGCCGGACACCTTGCTCGTGCAGATGCCGCGCGACCAGCGTGATGGTCTCACCCGCGCCGATCAACAATGCCTGGCTACGGCCCAGGTCACTGAAGATTTGCTTGGCCAGGCTGACCGCGGCAAAGGCCACCGAGACTGGGTTTTCACCAATGGCAGTGTCGGTACGCACCTGCTTGGCCGCGCTGAAAGTGGCCTGGAACAGTCGGCCAAGCAACGGACCAATGGTGCCGGCTTCGCGGGCCACGGCATAGGCAGACTTCATCTGGCCGAGGATCTGCGGCTCACCGAGCACCAACGAGTCGAGCCCGGAGGCTACCCGCATCATGTGCCGAACCGCATCATGATCTTCGTGGACGTAGGCGCAAGCCCGCAGTTCATCGAGACTCAGCTGATGGTACTCAGCCAGCCAGCGCAGAATACTTTCCGCTGTCAGGTGGTCCTGCTCTATATAGAGCTCGCTGCGGTTGCAGGTCGAAAGGATCGCGGCTTCGCGGCTGGGAGTCAGTCGGCAGAGCTGCTGCAAGGCGTCCACCAACTGCTCAGGGGTAAACGCCACGCGCTCGCGAACGTCTACCGAGGCAGTCTTATGGTTGATACCGAGTGCAAGAAAGGCCATGCAAAGTCGCTGATAATGACAAGAAGCCGATAATTGTCCTACTTCGCAGGTTCCAGAACAACCACCGCTCGCTATTGTCTCTATAGTCTACCTCTACTAAGACCTTCGCTTATGGGTTTGCCCCTGCGCTTGTGTCATGATGATCCGACCGCTGGTAAGCCGCCTAAATCCTCAATATGAATAGATCCTACGCGTTGTTCCTTGCCTTTGCCCTGCTTCAGGGCTGTCAGACCCTGGCCCCCGAATCGACGGATACCCAGGCGCCTGCCCTTGACGCTGCACAGCAGCCGGACAAGCCTGTGGTGTATGGATCGTTCAGCCAGGACACCATCTACAATCTGTTGAGCGCGGAACTGGCCGGCCAGCGCAATCGCTTCGACATTGCCCTGGACAACTACGTCAGCGAAGCGATCAAGACCCAGGACGCCGGCATTTCCGAGCGTGCCTATCGCATTGCCGAATATTTGGGCGCCGATCAACCGGCGCTGGACACCGCCCTGATCTGGGCGAAAAACGATCCAGACAATCTCGACGCCCAACGTGCCGCTGCGATTCAGCTGGCGCGGGCTGGACGCTACGATGATTCGATGACCTACATGGAGAAGGTCCTCCAGGGCAAAGGCGACACCCACTTCGATTTCCTCGCGCTATCGGCTGCGGAAACCGATCAGGACACTCGCGACGGCCTGCAAAAAAGCTTCGATCGCTTGCTGCAGAAGTACCCGGACAATAGCCAACTGGTATTCGGCAAAGCCCTGCTGCTACAACAGGACGGCAATGCCAGCGCAGCCCTGGCACTGCTGGAGGAGCACCCACCGGAAGACGGCGAGATCGCCCCGGTACTCCTGCGCTCGCGCCTGCTACAAAGCGTAGGTCGTGGGGATGAGGCCCTGCCGCTGCTGCAGAAAACCATCCGCCAGTACCCGGACGACAAACGTCTGCGCCTTACCTACGCCCGCACCCTGGTTGAACAGGATCGCCTGGACGATGCCAAGATCGAGTTTTCCAGCCTGGTCGAACAGTACCCGGATGACGATGAGCTGCGCTATTCCCTGGCCCTCATCTGCCTGGAAACCAAAAACTGGGATGAAGCAGCCGGTTATCTGGAAGAGTTGATCGAGCGCGATAGCCATGTCGATGCTGCCCACCTGAACCTGGGTCGCATCCATGAGGAGCGCAATCAACAGCAAGCGGCACTGGACGAATACGCCCAGGTCGGCCCGGGCAACGACTACCTGCCCGCCCAATTGCGTCAGGCAGACATCCTGGTTGCCAACGGCCGCAGCACCGAAGCTTCGCGGCGCCTGGCCCTGGCCCGTGAGATCCAGCCCGACTATGCCATCCAGTTGTACCTGATCGAAGCCGAAGCCCTTGGCAACAACGACAAGGATGCCCAGGCCCTGCAGGTGCTGGAGCAAGCACTGAAACAATACCCGGACGACAACAACCTGCTGTACACCCGGGCCATGCTGGCAGAGAAACGCAACGACCTGGACCAGATGGAAAAGGACTTGCGCAGCATTATTGCCCGCGAGCCGGAAAATGCCATGGCCCTCAACGCCCTGGGCTACACGCTGGCTGACCGCACCTCGCGATATGCAGAAGCCAAGGCGCTGATCGACAAAGCCCATCAGATCAATCCGGACGACCCCGCAGTGCTCGACAGCCTGGGCTGGGTCAATTTCAGGATGGGTAATCTCGACGAGGCCGAGCGCCTTTTGCGCCAGGCCCTGGAACGTTTCCCTGACCATGAAGTGGCCGCCCACCTGGGTGAAGTGCTGTGGTCCAACGGCAAGCGCCGCGAAGCACGCCAGATCTGGGCCAAGGGTTTCGAAGCCCAACCAGACAGCCCAATCCTGCGCAAGACTATTTTGCGCCTGACCGGATCCGAGACTCTTTAAGCCTATGTTTTTGCGCCACTGCATCACCTTCAGCCTGATCGCCCTGCTCACCGGCTGTGCCGGATTCGGTTCCCGCGAGGCCCTACAACAGGGCCAGGGCAGCCCACAACTCTGGCGCGAGCACAAACAACAGCTGAGCACGCTTGATGGCTGGCAGATCAACGGCAAGGTGGGAATCCGCGCGCCGAAAGACTCTGGCAGCGGCACCTTGTTCTGGTTGCAACGCCAGGACTACTACGACATTCGCCTGTCCGGCCCGCTGGGTCGTGGCGCTGCGCGGCTGACCGGTCGCCCGGGAGGCGTAGTGTTGGAGGTTGCCAACCAGGGACGCTATGAAGCGAAGAACCCGGAAGCACTTCTGGCCGAACAACTGGGCTGGGAGCTACCGGTTTCGCACCTGGTCTGGTGGGTTCGCGGCCTGCCCGCACCCGACAGCAAAAGCCAGTTGACCCTGGGTAGCGACAGCCGCCTGGCAAACCTCAAGCAGGATGGCTGGAACGTCGAGTACCTGAGCTACACCGAGCAGAACGGCTACTGGCTGCCCGAACGCCTCAAGCTGCATGGCCAGAACATCGACGTTACGGTGGTAGTGAAAGACTGGCAACCACGCCAGCTGGGGCACTGAAATGTCACGACTGACCTTGCCGGCACCCGCCAAGCTCAACCTGATGCTGCACATTCTTGGTCGCCGAGCCGATGGCTATCACCTGCTGGAAACACTGTTCCAGTTTCTCGACTACGGCGATGAGCTGTCTTTCGCAGTGCGCGATGACAGTGAAATCCGTCTTCACAGCAACATTGAAGGCGTACCCCATGACAGCAACCTGATCGTCAAGGCAGCGCGCAAACTGCAGGCACTGACCGGCTGCACCCAAGGCGCTGACATCTGGTTGGAAAAAGTCCTGCCCATGGGCGGCGGTATCGGTGGTGGCAGCTCTGATGCCGCCACCACCCTGCTCGGTCTGAATCACCTGTGGAAACTTCAATGCAGTGAAGATCAGTTGGCCGAACTGGGCCTGAGCCTGGGCGCCGATGTTCCGGTTTTCGTCCGTGGTCACGCTGCATTCGCCGAAGGTGTAGGCGAGATCCTCACCCCCGCAGACCCGGAAGAACCCTGGTACGTCGTGCTGGTCCCGCAAGTATTTGTTAGTACTGCAGAAATTTTTTCGCATCCGCAGTTGACACGTGATTCTTTGCCCCTTAAGATGCGCCCCGTTCCCAAGGGAAACAGTCGAAATGACTGTCAACTGGTAGTAGAGCAAAGTTACCCAGAAGTACGTAACTCACTGAATTTGCTAAACAAATTCACTGAAGCTAGACTTACCGGAACTGGAAGTTGTGTGTTTGGGGCCTTCCCAAGCAAAGCTGAAGCTGATAAAGTTTTGGCCCTTCTTGCAGATACCCAATCAGGGTTTGTAGCAAAGGGAAGCAACGTTTCGATGTTGCATCGCAAGCTTCAAAGTCTGCTCTAGGAATCGAGTACCAAGTACTCGCAGCAACAGATACAGGGGCGTCGCCAAGCGGTAAGGCAGCAGGTTTTGATCCTGCCATGCGTTGGTTCGAATCCAGCCGCCCCTGCCATTTTCCTATACTCATCCAGGTATACCCTCAGCCTTCAGGTACTGCGCGTGTCCAAGATGATGGTCTTTACGGGGAACGCTAACCCCGATCTGGCTCGGCGTGTCGTACGTCAGCTGCATATCCCACTGGGTGATGTTTCTGTCGGTAAGTTCTCCGACGGCGAAATCAGCACTGAGATTAATGAAAATGTTCGTGGTAAGGACGTTTTCATCATTCAGCCGACTTGCGCGCCAACCAACGATAATCTGATGGAACTGGTAGTGATGGCCGACGCCTTCCGCCGCTCCTCAGCGTCCCGAATCACTGCCGTGATTCCTTACTTCGGATATGCCCGCCAGGATCGCCGTCCGCGTTCGGCGCGTGTTGCAATCAGCGCCAAAGTTGTCGCTGACATGCTCACCGTCGTTGGTATCGACCGTGTTCTCACCGTCGATCTGCACGCAGACCAAATCCAGGGTTTCTTCGATATTCCGGTAGATAACATCTACGGCTCCCCCGTTCTGGTGGATGACATCGAAGACCAGCGTTTCGAGAATCTCATGATCGTGTCCCCGGACATCGGCGGCGTCGTGCGTGCACGAGCTGTTGCCAAGTCGCTGGGTGTCGATCTGGGTATCATCGACAAACGCCGTGAAAAGGCCAATCACTCCGAAGTGATGCATATCATCGGCGACGTCGAAGGACGTACGTGTATTCTCGTCGACGACATGGTCGATACCGCCGGCACTCTGTGCCACGCGGCCAAGGCTTTGAAAGAACACGGCGCTGCCAAGGTTTACGCCTACTGCACGCACCCTGTCCTGTCGGGTCGAGCGATCGAGAATATCGAGAACTCCGTGCTGGACGAACTGGTGGTAACCAATACCATCCCGTTGTCCGCTGCTGCACAAGCCTGTGCACGTATCCGTCAACTGGATATCGCACCGGTTGTTGCTGAAGCGGTCCGCCGCATCAGCAATGAAGAATCGATCAGCGCAATGTTCCGCTGAGGGTCCTGCCCTCGCGAAACGCTCGTTGACGAAAAGCGCCCCGCCCCAACACCTGTTGTTGGGGCGGGGCTTTTTTGCCCACCCCGTTTGGCGCTGGTCGCAAACGCCTGCGGGAGATGGCTATTTTGGAGATACAAAATGACTGAATTCACTCTGAACGCCCAAGCGCGTAACGACCTGGGGAAAGGTGCGAGCCGCCGCCTGCGTCGTCTCGCCTCCAGCATCCCTGCCGTAGTTTACGGTGGTGACAAGGAAGCTCAATCCCTGACCATCGTGGCCAAGGAAATCGCCAAACTGTTCGAAAACGAAGCTGCTTTCAGCCACGTGATCGAACTGAACGTTGACGGCGTCAAGCAAAACGTCATCGTTAAAGCGATGCAGCGTCACCCTGCCAAGCAGTTCATCATGCACGCTGACTTCGTCCGCGTTGTTGCTGGCCAGAAACTGACCGCCAAAGTACCGGTTCACTTCGTCAACGAAGAAGCCCCGGTCAAGAAAGGTGGCGAAATCTCCCACGTAGTGGCCGAGATCGAAGTTTCTTGCGAAGCCAAGGACCTGCCTGAGTTCATCGAAGTCGACCTGGCTAACGCCGAAGTCGGCACCATCGTTCACCTGTCGGACCTCAAAGCTCCGAAAGGCGTCGAGTTCGTCGCTCTGGCCCACGGCAACGACCTGGCTGTTGCCAACGTCCACGCTCCGCGTGTTGCGCCTGAAGCTGCAGAAGGCGCTGCTGAGTAATTTCAGCACGCCGGTGTTGATCGGGTTACAGTGCCCCGCACTGTAACCCCAACTCCAAGGAAGAGCCCCTGACGTGACCGCCATCCAACTGATCGTCGGCCTGGGAAACCCTGGCCCCGAATACGAACAGACCCGGCATAACGCAGGGGCTCTTTTCGTAGAACGTATTGCCAGCGCCCAGCGTGTCAATCTGACTGCTGACCGCAAGTATTTCGGCCTGACAGCTAAATTCAGCTTTCAGGGCAACGACGTTCGTCTGTTGATCCCGACCACCTTTATGAACCGCAGCGGCCAGGCCGTTGCTGCACTGGCGAACTTTTTCCGCATCCCGCCAGATGCCATCCTGGTGGCTCACGACGAACTCGACCTGCCTCCTGGCGTCGCCAAACTCAAGAAAGGCGGCGGCCATGGTGGGCATAACGGTCTGCGCGACATCATTGCGCAGCTCGGCAACAACAACGACTTTCACCGTCTGCGGCTTGGCATTGGCCACCCGGGTGACAGCAGCAGGGTCTCCGGTTTTGTCCTGGGCAAGGCGCCGCGCGCCGAGCAGGAAAAGCTGGACGCCAGTATCGATTTTGCCCTCGGCGTGCTGCCGGACATCCTCGCCGGCGACTGGACGCGTGCGATGAGAGAGCTGCACAGCCAGAAGGCCTGACTCCACGAAGAGGGATTCACCATGGGTTTCAATTGCGGCATCGTCGGTTTGCCCAACGTCGGCAAGTCCACCCTGTTCAACGCCTTGACCAAATCCGGCATCGCGGCAGAGAACTTCCCCTTCTGCACCATCGAGCCGAACAGCGGCATCGTGCCGATGCCTGATCCGCGCCTGGACGCCTTGGCGGCCATCGTCAAGCCGAACCGCGTGCTGCCGACCACCATGGAATTCGTCGACATCGCAGGCCTGGTAGCCGGTGCATCCAAAGGTGAAGGCCTGGGCAACAAGTTCCTGGCCAACATCCGTGAAACCGACGCCATTGCCCATGTGGTCCGCTGCTTCGAAGACGAGAACGTGATTCACGTTTCCAACAGCGTCGACCCCAAGCGTGATATCGAGATCATCGACCTGGAACTGATCTTCGCTGACCTCGACAGCTGCGAGAAGCAACTGCAAAAGGTCACGCGTAATGCCAAAGGCGGTGACAAGGATGCCCTGGCCCAGAAGGCTGTCCTGGAAAAGCTGATTCCGCACTTCACCGAAGGCAAGCCTGCGCGCAGCCTGATGAAGGACATGGCAGATGACGAGAAGGCACTGATCCGTGGCTTCCACCTGCTGACCAGCAAACCGGTCATGTACATTGCCAACGTTGCCGAAGACGGTTTCGAGAACAACCCGCTGCTGGACGTTGTTCGCGCCATCGCTGAAGAAGAAGGCGCCGTCGTGGTACCGGTGTGCAACAAGATCGAAGCAGAAATCGCCGAGCTCGACGAAGGCGAAGAAAAAGACATGTTCCTCGAGGCCCTGGGCCTTGAAGAGCCTGGCCTGAACCGCGTGATCCGGGCGGGCTACGGTCTGCTCAACCTGCAGACCTACTTCACCGCAGGTGTACAGGAAGTTCGCGCCTGGACCGTACGCATCGGCGCCACCGCCCCACAGGCCGCTGGCGTGATCCACACCGACTTCGAAAAAGGCTTCATCCGTGCCGAAGTGATCGCCTATGACGACTTCATTCAGTTCAAGGGTGAGAGCGGCGCGAAAGAAGCTGGCAAGTGGCGCCTGGAAGGCAAGGACTACATCGTCAAGGACGGTGATGTGATGCACTTCCGCTTCAACGTATAGTGTACGACCATTGACATCCACCCTTTGTGTGCCACGCTATGGACACACAAAGGGGTGGTGATTTCCTCAGACGACGATAGGGTTTTGATTGCCCCAGCGTCGCCAGACTCTGGGGGTGTCAATGGCAAATCTAGAGCACTTGGACTTCCAACCCTGGCGAGAAGTCCAAGCTGGTG
Source organism: Pseudomonas auratipiscis (assembly GCF_036324085.1). Classification (NCBI taxonomy): domain Bacteria; kingdom Pseudomonadati; phylum Pseudomonadota; class Gammaproteobacteria; order Pseudomonadales; family Pseudomonadaceae; genus Pseudomonas; species Pseudomonas auratipiscis. The sequence goes on along the minus strand of NZ_JAZDCU010000008.1, from coordinate 117,790 downwards.
AAACACTTAGCTGGGAACCTGACGGTATTGCCGACAGGGTACAGCGCCTACCTCAGATTTTCTGGAAGAGTGGCGAAGGCTGGACTGAAGCGAACCTGTGGGCTTTAGACAAGGTTACAAACCAGCGTTGTAATGTCCAAACAGCAGAAAGCCTGATGAAGCACCTGCATTCATATGCAGGTTTTCTTGAGGAGCACGGACTCGACTGGCGCCACTTTCCCCTTCGCATGTTGGAGCGCGCAGTAGTGCGCTTTCGCGGTACGCTCATCCGCCTGATTGAATCAGGTGATCTTGCCCCAAGCACTGCACGATCCAGAATCAGCGCAATCGTCCAATTCTACCGATTTGCCGCTGATCAAGAGTTCATCCAACCGACTACGCACATGTGGCGTGAGCGCGCTGTTGTACTTCCATTTTACGACACGCACGGCTTCAAACGAGCGCTCACCCGCTTTTCAACTGATCTTTCTATCCCCAATCGCCCCGCATTAGGTGAGCGTCTCGAAGACGGTCTTACTCCGCTTAGCGAAACGCACATGAATCAACTCCTTGCTTTCACAGCGTGCGAAGAAACCGAAGAACTCCACCTCATGCTTACAATCGGTTTCTTCACCGGGGCTCGACTTCATACAATTTCCACACTACGCATTGAAAATTTAGAAAATGCGACTCCAGACTCTTACATTGAGAATATATTTCTTATCCGAGTAGGACCTGGCACAAAAGTAAAGACTAAATTCAATGTCACAGGTGACCTGCTAGTTCCAAAAGCTCTGTTAGATGAACTTAAACGCTACGCATACTCAGTAAAGCGCCTAAAGCGAGAGGCGAAGGCATCTCATTCTGACAAAACTCTGCTTTTCCTAACTTCACGAGGTAATCCGTACAGCAACACCACCATAGGAACACTAATTAGTGAACTACGGCGCAAGGGTCGCGACGCAAACTTGAAATTTATAGATAGCTTTAAGTTTCATCAGACACGGGCTACCTATGGTACGTGGCTTATGAAATTAACGCTAAGCCTCACAACACCTGCAGCTGCAATCGAGTTCGTAAAAAATGCGATGCATCACAAGCAAGAAACTACGACATTTAAGTACATAAAGTTCCTTGAAAGCACAAAAGGCAAACAGGAAGCCGCACAAGCATTTCATGAAATTTTTACTGGCTTGAAGAATAGAAACTGGGGTGATTTCGATGCTTAACGCCAGTTCCACCCCTAATCTTACTTTCCCTACTATACAACTTGGACGCACGGAAACCCCCTGGAACCTCTTATGCTTGTTATATCACGGGGGCGCGGGCCGTCCTGTTCGCAACGTTCTACAGGAGATTAAAGATGGAAAACTTGGCAAACCTATAGAAGAACGCATAGAACTTGTAACTAAAATACATGAAAACCTACATACGAAATTAATCAGCGGCGGAAGCAAATTCAGTGCCTACGGAAAAATCTCGCGCATAAAGTCAATGTTCAAATGGGCCGAGAGTGAATGCCTCCCGTTAAATATTATTTCTATCCAGTCGACCTTTCTGGCTTGGACTGACTACCTGCTTTATAGGCAGCAGATACGCAAAGACCTTAGTCAATCATCTGCCTATCAAAGTGGAGATGACGTAGGCGTGGTGCTTGACGAGATTTTAAACCGAGGCAGCCCTCTAATCTCAATCACACGTTTACGTATGCCACGGCGGCGTAAGACTGCACAAGGCATAGCAGCCGAGAAGCAAAATCTTGCAGAAACATATTCTTTTGGGCATTTTCTGCAAGATATCTGTGACGCCCTAACTTTCGACGTCGTTATGAGATCTCCCCTTCCTGTACGCATCCCCTTGCGCGATGGAGGCGAACTAATCGAGTGGTCCGGATATAACTCAAAATCCCTTCAGCGGCACCGCGAGTCTTTCAAGCTTGGTTACAGAAGCAAGAGCCAAGAAAAAAGCTTTGCAAATTTTGCCGCCTATGAAGCCGACGGGACTCTACGTACCCGACATCCGCTGATAAATAGAAGGATAGAAGCAGAGCTATTGATGTTCATTGGCCAAACAGGCATGAACCTCTCTCAAGCTCACAAACTTAAATTCCGTCATTTTTCCTACACCAGCCACCTTGACGGATACCAGATACGTGATCGAAAGGCACGAAGAGGTGGCGAAGTTCTATTCGAGATTTTTAAAGAATACAAACCGCACTTCGAACGTTATCTGTCGTGGCGACGTCAAGTTTGTCCTGACTCAGATGCTATCTTCCCCTTAACTCGGACACTTGGCCGTCCTTTCGAAACTCGCCCTCATTTTAACCTAAGACACGCCTGCAAGAATATTGGAATTAAATTTGTCTCACCTCAAAAGCTGAGAAGCACGCGAGTAAACTGGTTGCTACGCCAAACAGGTGATGCAAATCTAACTGCAACGATGGCTCAACACTTAAAAGAAACGCTCTTGGAAGTTTACGAACACCCAAGCCAACAACGCGCTATTTCTGAAGTCATACGTTTTTGGTCTATGAACGACCCCTCACTTATTCGTACTGAATCTGTGGCGCCAGGTGAGTGCGATGGAAATCCTGTTCGTTCAAATACCTTATCCAATAATATGCTATCGCCGGACTGCATCCGTCCTTCTGGGTGTATGTGTTGTGAACATCACCGGGACATCGACACCCCAGATTATGTCTGGTCTTTGGCGTGTTTCAGACATCTAAAAATAATAGAGCTGTCGAAATTGGTACAGGGAAAGAAGCAGAGCGAAGCCCATCCAGCTGAGCTGATAATTGAAAGGATTTCAAAGAAACTCACTTGGTTTGACGAGTCAAACCCATTACGAAGACAGTGGCTGACCGAAGCGCTCGCTAGAGTGGAAGAGGGAAACTATCATCCAGAGTGGCACAGAAGGATTACTTCCGTGGAGGAGTCACCGTGAAGACGCTGGAGATGCTCGGCTTAAGACGAACTTGCGACTGGTTGAGTCCTAGCAGCCAATCATTCCGACCTCCCAGCTGGCCCCCACCAGAAGATTGGACTGTAAGCGAGGACCAGACAGGTAAGGTGCTTTCACGATGGGGGGATGCTCTGTGGGATATATCACCATGGGCTGGCAGGCGGATGATCCTGGATTTCGGTGATGACTGTATCAATGCTAACTATAAATCCGGACGTAGAGCAAAATCCTTAGATCCTGCTAACGCGCGGCTACTCCGCATTATAACCACTTGGCGAATGTGGGGTATCAAATCTTGCATCAACGCGAATAGCCTTAAAGCTATATTTCATATAATACGCGATTTAATAAGCATCTGCAGCGAAAATAATATTCTCGCAAGTGATCTTCCACGCCACCCAAAAATTCAGGAAAAAATACAAGAGAGCTTAACAGCTCGCAAACTTGATGTAGCAATTTTAGAACTGCATCGCCTGTGGGACAACCGAGAACACATAGGCTTTTTTATCGCGGATTTAACAACAATAAAACGATTATCCACAACACGCCGAACGCATGAAACCGAACAAACCGCATATATTCCTCCTCGCATTTGGACTTACCAAAATGAACGACTACGAGAGTGCATAGACGATTACCTATTACATCAGGAAGAAATTGAAAATTGCTTTAACTTTTGCTTAGATGCATATGTAGCTAACGCAGGCTCACTTGAAGATGCCGTTACAAAGCACCTTCCTCACAAACCCTTCAGCTTTGAAAAGCACCCCAAAAACACTAAGTCGACGCATATTTATTATGGCCGCTTTGACACGACCGCAAAGCGCTTCGGGATCTTTGATCTTATTAGCCGGTGGATTAGCGTTTCTCCGAAAGGAATGAAAATTAAAAGTTTTTCGGCTTATTTTTCATTAGTTCAGATTGTATGCACGATTTATATTGCCAACTTTACGCTTCAACGCCGTAACGAAGCCGGCTCCTTGCGCACCGACTGTCTTATTTGGGAGACTGATGAAAAGCTAGGGCGAATACCTATAATTTGCGGCGAAACCACAAAGACTGAGCAAGACAGCGATGCACGATGGCCAACTAGCCCAAGCGTAGAATTTGCAGTTAAAGCTTCCACTTCAATAGCAAAACTCCGAATGCGCTGTATAGCGGCAAATCCAGCTACGCAGGTAAAGAAATACGACATTGAAAACCCGTATATTTTTGACCGTGCCTCAGAGCCGTGGGGCAGCAATAAAAACTTATTCCAATCTTACTCCACCAGAGTACACATAACCGATTACAAGTCGCTCTGCGGACGATTCAAACTGCTATTCGACAATGACAAACTTCGCATAACTGAAGAAGATCTGCGCATCGCCAAGATGCTTACGCCAAATTTAAATGAAGAATTTTCGGCAGGATGTATCTGGAGGTTAAGTTGGCATCAACTCAGACGCACTAGCGCAGTCAATATGTTTGCAAGTGGCTTAATTTCGAATCCAACACTACAATTCTTAATGAAACATGTCTCAAGATTGATGCCGCTATACTATGGTAGCGGCTATTCCAAGCTACTACTCAATGAAGAAGTAGCAGCCGTCATAACTAGCACCATGTACGAAGTACTAGCAAATAAGCTACAACTAGCCTTCAATAAAAATTTTGTATCTCCATACGGAGAAGAGCATAAAGACGCCATCTTTATTAACTTGATCACCGGGAAAGATATCAAGTCTTTAACTGCCGCCGCTCGTCGAGGTCAAGTTTACTTGCGAGAAACAATTGTTGGGGCATGTACATTTCGAGGCACATGCCTGTACGGGGGTATCGAATCCGTTTCACCGTGCACCGGCGGTGACGGCAATCCGCCCTGCCCCGATGCACTCTATGATCGTAGTAAAGCAGTTGCAATTGAGAGAGAAATTGAAGAAATCAACCAAGAACTGCCCATCATTGCATCAGACAGCCCTAAATACAAATCGCTCCTGGCGGAGCGACAAGGCATGGAGAACTTTCTGAATGTCGTTAAAAAATGAGCCTCTAACTGCGGAACAACGGTTTCGCCAAGCATTTGAGCGTCTTAAAGCCAATGCCCCACAAATTCTAAAGCGAGGCAGTCAGGTTTCGCAGAATAATGTGGCTAGAGAAGCCGAATGCGATCCAAGTGCCCTTCGCAAATCGCGGTTTCCTTCGCTAATTCGAGAAATCCAAGCGTATGTCGAAATCAGTTCAGCAGAAAGGCCGTCAAAGAGAAAGGCCCAGCGCCGACAACGTGAACTCCGATCTGACCTCAGGATACGCTTAAACGTCGTTACTGCTCAGCGAGACATTGCTCAATCACAGTTAATTAGTGCACAGCAGCGCGTGCTCGAACTCACGTCAGAATTACTGTTAGTTAAAGAGCAGCTGGCAATACTGCAACCAGTCATAGACTTGAAGCGACGCCCCCTGCCAACGACATTGCCTGACTCTCCCGGCACGCGCTAAGGCTGATTTTTCAAGCGAGGTCTCGAGGAGCTCTGCTGACAGACATTTTCTTCACAAGCTTCGAAGCACGCTTGCGCTGCTTACCAGCTGGCCTTTATAACTGAATAAGGCTTGGATTTACTTTCTCCATCAAATTAGCAAATCGTTCAATATCTCCCGACCGGCCTCCTCGATCATGCATTTGGAGATCTGTCCTGCCAGCCCATGGAGCACAATTCGTCTTGAATCTGAGCCAATAAAACGGACACGTCTATCTGCCCCTGAATCAAATAGGCAGCCGCAAGCAGCGTCAAAGGATGCACATCCATGGCTGCTGAGATGGCATCAACCTTTTCAATAGTTGGCGATTTCAAACCGCGCTCGAGCGTGCTCATGTAGGTCCGACTGCTCACATCTGAGAAGTCCTCTTGAGTCTTTTTTTGAAGGTTGCGAACCCGCTTCAAAGCCTCGCCGAAAGCGACATTCAGTTCCATTTGTAACACCTGACAAAAGGAACGATGAAGCGTCAATGAACACTTTAGAGCTACAATCTATAGTATTCATTTTGAATCAGAGGTCACTATGTTCCTCACCTTCGAGCATGCAGAGTCACCCGTGGGCGCACTGATGCGTGGCGGGCACATGTGGCGCTACGTCGAATACCTGACGGAGCACCCTTGGTTCTACGTTACCCTGATTGAATCTGATGAAGATTCAGTTCGGCAGACCGTCTACCTAATCCCCTTGTTGGAGGACCTGCTTGAGCTGGTGCAAGCTGACGATCAAGGCTTGAGCATTCTTCACGTCTTTTTGGTTAGCCCAGGTAGCTTGAACGGCTCCGGCAGTTGGAAGATGGATGAGTTGATCGAAATTAAGCGAGCCTACGGGTCGGAACGCCAATGCTTGGTATACAGCGTTCATCCGGGTGTCGATTACTTTGAAAATGACCTTGACCAGGATGCTAGCGAAGAAGAGCCGGAGGTTATTTTCAGCCTTCGAAGCTGCGACTCCGCTAAGCAGCAAGCTTCCGTATGAACAACTACCGGTCAGTGTCGGTACCGCCTGAGCAAATCAGGAGAGCTTATCTTGATTGTGAGTTCACCTCGCTGGATGACTACAGGGAGCTCCTTAGCCTGGCACTGGTTGTACCCAATGGGCCTGAGTTTTATGTCGAAATTGAAGGCGGCTGGGTTAGAAATGATTGTTCGAATTTTGTCCAGCGGGTGGTGCTTCCCCAGCTCGATTGGGAAAGGCACGGCAGATCTTTATCCGCAGCGACTAATGAACTTCAGGATTGGTTAGGACAGTTTGCTCGCCTCGAAATCATAAGCGATGCCCCACAGTTGGATTGGCCACTGCTGGTGCGCCTGGCCGGTCCTCAAGGACTTCCGAATGGCATTGTTGCTCGCTCGATCTCCTATGCAAACCAAAAATTGTTGAGAAATTTAGAATTTCCGCATCATGCGCTTCTGGACGCCAGATTGATCGCTCATTTCATGGAGACGCTAGAGGAGTCAGGCAACCTCTAAATCAAAGCAAGTGATGATGGGAGAAATCCGTCTGGCCAACTCACCTGTACTGCTCGCTTTAGGGTCCACAGAGTTCAATCTATGTCACCAACTTCCGTCCCGGGGCCACCCTTCTCCAATGCAACCTAAATTGACAGCGGGCCTTCAGCCCGACTGTCCACATTCCATGAAACGTGGACACGTCAACAATCTGCTCGCCGGAGAAATCAACCCTAGATTTGGGAGCCATCTCAGCGAATCAAAACGGCTGCCCGCCCATGCAGCCTTATGCGCACTGGATCTAAAGAATAAAAAAAGCCGTAGAATTTTAACTACATGATATACAACGTCTTTTTTAATCTCGGATACCCTTCCGCTATGCTTGAGCTCGACTTACGAAGATGTAATCGGCCCATCACTCGAGCGACAGCTCCATCCCCTTAAGATTCAGTCACGCCAAATCGGAGTGATGAATATGAAAACTATCAAAGGTGTTGCCGCTTTACTGATCCTGACGGCTTCTTCGGCCGCACTAGCTGAGGGCGGCTCCGACCGTTTGCACGGGAAGATGATTCAGGCAAATGAACAAGCTATGCGCGCTTATGCCACTGCTAATGGAAAAACCCCACCAGAGGTAACCCACTATCGCTACGGGATGCAACTCGACATTGCGAAAGTGATCAATGTGACCTCGAACCGGGGTACCTGTGACGTGATGCCGGCGCAAATGACCTATGAAGACTCGACTGGAAAGCTCAACATCCTTGAGTACCGTACAGCCGGCATAGGTTGCCGTGGTCAGAGTTGACCAATCATAGTGGCCTCCCCACAACAAAAACGGCGCCTCCAAGGCGCCGTTTTTGTTGTGGGGAGGGTTAGTGGCCTGGATATTCTGCAACCACTTCATCACCTCCGCTCTTGGTGAGGCCGATGACCTGATAAGCATGCATGACGCCATCCACTTCCATCCCTGGGGAGCCTGCGGGCATCCCTGGTACGGCAATGCCAAGCAGGTCTTTTCGTTTTGCTAGCTCACGAACCTGTTCAGCTGGGACATGTCCCTCGACAAACTTTCCGTCGAACACTGCGGTGTGACAGGACGCTAAACGTGGCGCGACCCCGAGTTTCTGCTTTACAGCACTCATGTCAGTTTCGACGTGATCAATGACCTTGAAACCATTCTGTTCCATGTGTGCAACCCACTTTTTACAGCACCCGCAATTTGCATCCCGGTGCACATCGATCGTGGTTGGCACGGCTGCGTAAACTGGCGGTAGCAATAGAAAAGCAGCAAGGGCGGTCAACCTCAGGAAGCGGCTTTTAGCTTTCATGGGAATGCTCCTTTCCATCGCTGTGAGTATGAGTCTTCGGAGTCGGCTTGGAGTGATGATCACTATCAGCTTCGGCCGCGTCATGACCACTGTGATGGTCGGTGCCAGGCTTGGCGCTGGTGGGATCAGCGGAAGGTGAATGATGTGCCTCCGCTTGCTCCATATCGTGATGGCCTCCTGCGGAGGCAGGCTTGCTGTGGTGGTCAGACTCATTCCCGCCATGCTGGCCTTCATGGTTGTGCATCTCACTTTCCCCACCGCCGTGCTGATGCCCGCCACTGGTTGCTACCAGCGCTTTGTACTGTTCAGCGTTCATCTGCGGTAGTTGGTCCAGGAAGGCGACAATGCCCCAGATGTATTGGTCACCCATACTCTTGCCCCAAGCAGGCATGCCGGTGGCCTTGATACCGTGCTTGATGGTCCAGAACGCAGCGGCGGGACCATCGTCTAAGCCAATCTTGGTGAGGTTGGGAGGAGACGGATAAAGTGCTTGGCTGAGCTCAGTCTTATCAACCCCTGGGGCGAGGTGACAACCGATACACATAGCATTGTAGTTCCCGGCGCCAGTACGAATAAGGGTTTCATCCTTTAGATTCGGTACCTCGATATCTCTTGCACGAACCTCGATAGAGCGATCCCGCGCCATGGAGAGGAATGCATGGACTGCCGGAAAGTGAGGATCATCAGCACCGACGTTGACCAGGCCGAAATACGCGACCCCCAGCACAGCCGCACTACCCACGGCGCCTGCTGCCACAAGCGTTGTAATTGTTTTCTTCATGTCAGGTTCTCAAAACCACATCCGAATACCGGCAACGAATCGGGCTTCGTCCACATCCCCACCTTCGTCTCGAATCAGGTCGGAAGTTTTGCCGTAGGAGCGGCTCCAGGTGATGCCTATGTAGGGTGCAAATTGGCGAACAAGTTCATATCGTAAGCGCAGTCCAACTTCGGTGTTGGCGAGGCCGGAGCCTACACCGCGCTCAGGATCGTTTTTGCCATAGAAATTAGCTTCAGCGGTTGGCTGCAAGATCAGGCGATTGGTCAGGAGGATGTCGTATTCGCCTTCCAGCCGTGCGGCGCTCTGACCATTCTCACCAATGAAAGCGGTGGCTTCAGCCTCGAATTCGTATAGCGCCATGCCCTGAATACCGAAAGCTGCCCATGTCTGGGGAGATTCTGGTTTGAAATCCTGGCGAACCCCAGCAACCACATCCCACCAAGGACCGATTGAGCGCCCGTACAAAAGCTGCAGCTCAGCATCCTCGGTAACGCCATTCATGCGCTCGCCCTCAGAACGGATCCATAGCCGATTGATGTCACCTCCAACCCATCCCGAAGCATCCCAAGCCAGCGTGCTGCCTTCGTCTGCATTCTGGTACTCAAGCTGATCCAACAAGAAGAAGCTGTTGATACCGCTATCGTGGACTTCATGACCGCCCAGTGGGGGAAACGCCGCTTTTCGATCCGCGTCGGTCAATACAGGAATCGGAGTACGACTGGTCGTCGTGGGGGCATTGGCAGAGCCGTGGTCCATCTTCGAATGATCCATGGCTCCGTGATCCATTCCTTCCATACTCCCATGGCCCATCTTGCTGTGGTCCATGGAACTAGGTTTTACCTTAGGTTGACCGTGCCCCATCTTGCTGTGATCCATGGAGTCCATGCTTCCCTGCATGGAGCCATGATCCATCTTGCTGTGATCAACAGAAGCGGGCTTTTTCGGCTGCTTGCTTGCCCCCATCTGGCTGTGGTCCATACCCTGCATCGCGCTTTGTGAGGAGGCTGGATCCATTTGCATAGACCCATGCCCCATCGCTGAATGGTCCATTTCTTCAGCCGCAAAGCTGGGCGCCCCACTCAGTGCGCCGAGGGACACAGCCAATGCCAAGAGCGATGGTCGTGCCAGCCTATTGGTCATCTTTCCCTGCCTTAGCTTTTTCGCCGCCTTGCGAATCCATCATTTTGCTGTGATCCATGCCTTCCATCGAGCCATGATCCATGCCCTTCATAGAGCCATGATCCATGCCCTTCATAGAGCCATGATCCATGCCTTCGGCTTGCTTACCCTGTGCGCCCTTGGTTCCGGCGTTGGATTTAGCTGAACTTGGGGCGTTAGCAGACTTCTGAGTGTGTTGCTCATGATTATCACTGGACCACGAGGAAGGGGCATAAACAGCCAGAAGACCTACCATGGCGGCAGAGAAGAAAAAGGCGCTACGTTTCATTGGTTTGCTCATCTCAGATCTCCAGTTTATTCGTCCACACGGACTTCTCGAAACATGCCCATTTCCATGTGGAGCAGTAGGTGGCAGTGGTAGGCCCATCGCCCTAAAGCATCGGCAGTCACGCGATAGCTTCGTTTTGAGCCAGGAGGCATGTCGATGGTGTGTTTTCGCACCATGAAGTTACCGTCCTCGTCCTCCAGGTCGCTCCACATGCCGTGGAGATGGATGGGATGAGTCATCATGGTGTCGTTGACCAACGTGAGGCGAAGACGCTCGCCATATTTGAGGCGCAGAGGCTCGGCATCAGAAAACTTAATCCCATCAAAAGACCATGAGAACTTTTCCATATGCCCGGTGAGGTGTAGTTCGATCGTACGACCAGGCTCACGGCCGTCTGGATCAATGAAAGTGCTTCGCAGATCCGCATACGTCAGGACACGGCGTCCATTGTTGCGCAGTCCGATTCCTGGATCGCTCAACTTAGGCGTCGGCGACATCGTCTGCATGTCGACCAAGGGGTTGTTGGTCTCCGAATCTGGGTGAGTCTGCATGGCACCGCCCATGCCAGCCATACTGCTGTGGTCCATCTCAGCCATCTTGCTGTGATCCATGCCGGCCATGCTGCTATGGTCCATTCCAGCCATCTTGCTGTGATCCATGCCGGCCATGCTGCTATGGTCCATTCCAGCCATCTTGCTGTGGTCCATGCTGGGCATACCGCCCTGCGTTGCGCCGTGATCCATCCCGCCCATACCGCCGTGATCCATGCCCATATCGCTCATCGAGATGAGAGGACGTGGATCAACTGCTGGCACGGGCGCTTGCAAACCTTCACGGACGGCCAAGGTGCCCCTGGAGTACCCTGTACGATCCATGGTTTGCGCGAAAATGGTGTAAGCCTGCGCATCGTCCGGCTCGACGATTACATCGTAGGTTTCTGCAACCGCAATTCGGAACTCATCAACCTTCACCGGTTTGACATGCTGTCCGTCGGCTGCGACCACAGTCATTTTCAAACCAGGAATACGCACATCGAAGTACGTCATGGCCGAGGCGTTGATGAACCGCAGCCGGATTTTTTCGCCCGGCTTGAAGATTCCCGTCCAGTTGCTGTCCGGGGCCTGGCCATTCATAAGATAGGTGTAGGTATAGCCGCTCACGTCAGCTAGATCAGTTGGGCTCATGTTCATCTCAGCCCACATTTTCCGGTCCGCCACGGCAGCTGACCATCCCATCTCGCTTACGTCGTTGACGAAATCGCCAACCGTACGCTTGTGGTAGTTGTAATAGTCCGACTGCTTCTTGAGCTTGGACAGAACCCTGGCAGGGTCCTCATCGGTCCAGTCGCTAAGCATGACCACATAATCTCGTTCATAGGTGAACGGTTCGGGCTCCTTCGCATCGATGACTAATGCACCGTACACCCCGACTTGTTCCTGGAGACCAGAATGGCTGTGGTACCAGTAGGTCCCGTTCTGATGGACCTTAAATTTGTACTCATACATGCCATCAGGTGCGATGCCATGGAAACTTAGGCCGGGCACACCATCCATGTTCGCCGGCAGGATGATGCCGTGCCAATGGATGGAAGTGTCCTGCTTCAAGCGGTTGCGAACCCGGAGCGTGACAGTGTCACCTTCGCGCCACCGAAGAATCGGTCCGGGCAGCGAACCATTGATCGCCATTGCCGTACGAGCTGCTCCGGTGATGTTGACCGGCAGTTCGCCGATGTACAGATCAAAATCGGTGCCTGTCAGCACATTAGGTTGGCCAGGGCTGGTCAGGGCCCAGACCGGCGTGCGCCACATGCCCAGTCCACCAAGTAGTCCAGTAGCGGCCAGGCCTTTGACGAAGGATCGTCTCGTGGTTTTGCTTTGCATGCCGAAGTGTCCAGTCAGTCAGGTAATTCGCTGATAATCGGGCTGTTCGAGGTCGCAGGTCCCGGTTTCCTTAGGATTCCCATAGTCGTTGTAGGCTTTTAAGAAAGCACAAGCCGCGGTGGGAAAAAGCAATCTGAAACTGCCACATAACAGATTCCCGAGTGATTACATTTCTGTAAGCTCGGCTCAGCAGCTCTCATGCTTCGCTTGTTTGTGAATCTCTGCTGCTACCGGCGCCTGGTCTTTCTTCTGCTGTGCAAGCTGAAACGCACTCATGGAGGTCTGACGGGCTGCCTCCATCCTTGCAAAGGTACGGTCGGCACCGCCTTCGGCCAGAGCAAGGCTAGTCATGCCAAAGGTAACCATCATCACGAGCGCTTTGATCAAGTTCATTAGTTGTTCCTCTACGAGTTACGGTGAGCCCCAAGGGCTTCAGGCTTAGGGTCACATTAGCTAGCCTGCGCTTTCAGAAAGCTGAGCTCGACATTACAGTTCTGTCAGGCTCTCGCGACTGATCATTTCGATCCGGCCATACGCCTGCTGCGGAGACTGAAACGAAATGACTGCTCCCAACGCAAAAAAAAACGGCGCCGTTTGGGCGCCGCTAGGCCAAAGGAGCAAGGGGGAACGGCCGTGAATTCAGGGTTATGGATGACACTCCTTGTCCGCCATCATTAGCTTGTGCTCGCGGACCATCTGACCAAGGACGTCATCCACCATCTTGTCGTGCTTCTCCATCCACACGAGATGTTCATCTTTTGTCATGCCGGTTTTGGGATGGTCTTGATGCAGCTGGTTCATCAAGTCCTGCAACATGGCCATGTGCTCCTTCATATGTACATGCCGTTGGCTGGGGTCAGCTTTCTCCGCTTTTATCAGTACGACCTCGGCCCGGTCCCGAAGTAACTGGATTCTTTCGAGCGCACGGTCGCTTCCACCTTCAGCGAACACAACTGACGACAGCAGCATCGCTGTAGCAAAAAGCACGGGTTTGAGCGATTTCACAGGACGATCTCCATCAGGTTGTCAGGGTCACTGCTACCGCTAACGGCAGGCACGATTGCGATGCCGGTCATAACAAACCGTAGACAGGACTCCCTTACAGCCGCCTGATGCATACATTACTTTTGCGTCAGGTTCTGGTTGGGCGACTTTTTTGCTGCAAACTGAAGATGTACACCATTGGGGTCGGAGCACATGAAAATACTAGTAGCTGAAGATGAACCCAAAACCGGAGCCTACTTGCAGCAGGGCCTCGCAGAGGCAGGTTTTACTGTTGATCGTGTCCTCTCAGGTACCGACGCCCTTCAACATGCACTGAGCGATAGCTACGACCTGCTAATTCTCGACGTGATGATGCCAGGGCTAGATGGGTGGGAAGTCCTGCGGATGGTTCGTGCAGCAGGTAAGGACGTCCCTGTCTTGTTCCTGACGGCTCGTGATGGCGTGGACGATCGAGTGAAAGGCCTTGAGCTGGGGGCCGATGACTATCTGATCAAGCCCTTCGCCTTCTCAGAGCTACTGGCTCGGGTGCGAACCTTATTACGCCGAGGCACCAGTGCTTCAGCCCAAACCATCATGAAGATGGCAGACCTTGAGGTAGACCTTCTCAAGCGGAGAGCCACCCGAAACGGCAAACGAATCGATCTCACTGCCAAGGAATTTTCACTTCTTGAGCTTTTGATGCGCCGGCGCGGTGAAGTGTTGCCAAAGTCCTTAATTGCATCCCAAGTGTGGGACATGAATTTTGACAGCGACACCAATGTGATCGAGGTGGCGATTCGGCGGCTGCGGGCAAAAATTGATGACGACTTTGCTCCGAAGCTCATTCACACAGCCAGAGGCATGGGCTACATGATGGATGCACCTGACTGATGCTGTCTCAGTCCTCACTCGTCAAACGCCTGACCTTGATGATCATGTTCGCGGTCATCGCTGTACTGGTGGTCGCAGGCATCAGCTTCAACATGCTGGCTCAACATCACTTTCGAATGCTCGATGAACAAGCGCTATCCGAGAAGCTGGAGTCGACAAGACACATCCTGTCGATCCAGGCGCCGGTAGCGAGGCTGGAAGAACTGCGACCGCAACTACGTGCACTATTAGGCGCCCACCAGGATCTGACGGCGGAGATCCTCACCTCAGACGGTACTGTGCTGTTTTCAGATCTCAAAGCATTGCAGATCCCCGATCGTTACAAGCGAGCTGACAAAGCAGTCATCTGGGAATGGAAGGACGAATCTCATAACTTCCGCGGCGTCACGTCTCGCGTCGAAATCCAAGGCGACCCAGCCCCCGGTACCGTCATGCTGATGCTGGATATCACCAGCCATGTGCATTTCTTTGAAACCCTGCAACGGTGGTTCGGAATCGGTCTGGTTATCAGCGCGTTGGTCAGCGCAGGCTTAGGTTGGTTGGTCGCGAAAAGTGGGCTGCGCCCCGTCGAGCAGATTACGAAGGTTGCGACGTCCATGTCTGCTAGGTCACTCCAAGAACGCATCCCCCTGGAACCGGTGCCACTTGAACTTCAAGAACTGATCTTGTCCTTCAACGGAATGCTCGCACGCCTGGACGACGCATTCGTTCGCCTATCCAATTTTTCGGCCGACATCGCGCACGAGTTAAGAACCCCGGTGAGTAACCTGCTGACGCACACCGAGGTCGTGCTGACCAGGAAACGCGATTTGGACGCGTATGAAGAGAACTTGTACTCGAATCTGGAGGACCTCAAGCGGATGTCCCGCATGATCGATGACATGCTCTTCCTCGCCAAGGCTGACAACAGACTCATCATTCCTGAGCAGGTCGATATCAAACTTGAAGATCTCGTATCTAAACTCTTCGAGTACTACCAATTACTGGCTGAAGATCGAGGAGTACGGCTAAGCCTTCATGGAAGGGGAATCATCACTGGAGACCGTCTGATGATCGACCGAGCTGTGTCCAATGTTCTTTCGAACGCCATGCGATACACGCCGGAAGGAAACGAAATTGCGGTGGAGATCCAGCATTCCTCAGACAAGGTGACTCTCACCATCCGAAATGGCGGAGCCACAATTGACTCGCAGCACATCAACAAGATATTTGATCGTTTCTACCGTGCCGATCCGGCCAGGCGGGAGGGAGGTCCCAGCAATGCAGGGCTCGGTCTTGCGATCACCCGTTCCATTGTGGAAGCACACAAAGGCAGAGTCTGGTGCACCTCATCTGAAGGTATGACCGCCTTTCACTTTGCTTTTCCTGCCAATCAAAGGGAAGCAGTCGGGTAGCAAGCGCTTTTGCCATTAATATTCAACTAACCAATTTCGCCTACATTCGCCCACATGTCACCACTGTGCAGCCAAGCGTGATGCCTGGGGGCCTGAATTTTGACAACTTCGGGGAAGCGCCGACTGCCCAAGCCTCCTAGTTGGCTTCTTTCCGAGGCATGGTGGTGTCTGCGAAACTCAAAAAGATTCGTGGACTCTCAAAATCTAGTCAATGGGCTCTTCCTGAGGGATTTGTAATTGTCCGGTGCTTTAGCAGCGACTAGACTCCCAAGCATGAAACGCTACCTACGGTGTTGCGTCATTTTCCTGATTAGCCTGGCGCTTCCCCTCAGTGGGATGGCGGGCATAGAGGTACCGACTGAACCCTGCCCAATGAAAACCATGGACAAGGCGATGATGGACGACATGGGCATGGACTGCTGCAACGATATGAAAAGCCCAGTCGAACACGGCAAGCCCTGCAAGCCGGGCCAGGAATGCAAGACTGGCGGCATGCTACAAGTCTCGATCATCAAACCTCCTGTTACCTTGTCCAGCCCCGTCGTGGCGACCCTCTTCGTCGATTTCCTACTTACGCAGCCCCCTTCAGGGGTATGGCGACCGCCCTGCGCCTGATTCCTGTACCAGACTGAGTCTCATCGCCATTGATGCGATGGCATACCTGCGTGCATCTCTGAAGAGACACGCCGTGATTCATCACAGGAATCGTGAACATGAACTCCAAGTGCTATTGCACAGGTTGGCCCCTCGTGGCCGGTCTGCTGGCAAGTGTACTGGCATTGCCGAGCGTTGCTGCCCCTCTGACTCTCGATGAAGCCTTACGGTTGGCCGAGAACAACGCGCCCTCACTGACGGCCCAGGCAGCCAAACTGCAAGCTGCCAGTAACGCCGCAATCCCCGCCGGGGAACTACCCGATCCCAAGTTGATACTAGGGGTACAGAACTACCCGATTGGCGGCGCCGATCGTTGGAGCATTGACCAGGACTTCATGACCATGCGAATGATTGGGGTTATGCAGGAAGTGCCCAACAGTAACAAGCGCCGGGCGCGTACCGAGGTCGCTGAAGCGGCCGTTGATCGAGCCGCGGCTGAAGGTCGAATCGAGCGATTGAATGTCCGACAGGCCACGGCTTCAGCCTGGATCAGCAGCTATTCCGTCGAGCGTAAAGAGGTGCTATTCCAGGACTTTTATAAAGAAAATCGTCTGTTGAGCGATACCGTCCATGCGCAGATCGCCGGTGGCCGCGCCCAGCCTGCCGATGCAGTCACACCCAGGCAGGAAGCAGCGCGGTTAGCAGAACAACAGGACGATCTAACTCTTCAGCGCGCACAAGCTCGAGCTGCTCTCAAGCGCTGGATTGGCGCCGCCGCCAATGACCAGCCGGTGGGCCGTCTGCCGAAATGGCCTTTCAATACTTCAGACTTTTCCCACAAGTTGCAACATCACCCTGAACTGGCAGCGTTTGTACCGAAGACCCGCGAGGCTGAAGCCAAGGTACGCGAAGCCGAAGCGGAAAAGCAGCCCGACTGGAGCTGGGAAGTCGATTACCAGCACCGCGGACGGGAGTTCGGCGACATGGTCAGCGTGGAATTTTCATGGGACCTGCCGTTGTTCCCCGGCTCCCGACAAAATCCCGGGATCGCTGCCAAACACGCTGAGCTGAATCAATTGGAAGCCGAGCGCGAAGCTCTTACGCGCGAGCGTACCCAGCAACTGGAGGCGGATCTCGCTGACTACGAGCGTCTGAACCGTGCCGTGAGCCGCAGCCAGGAAACCCTGGTCCCCCTGGCCAAGGAAAAAGTTGGGCTGAGTATGGCCAGCTACCGCGCCGGGAAAGGCGACCTGGCGTCTGTTATCGCAGCCCGACGTGAACTCGTCGAGGCTCGCCTCAAACAAATCGACGTCGAAGAACAGCGAGCGCTGACGAATGCTCGCTTGTATTTCAACTACGGGGACAACAGCCAATGAGCACTCGAATTTGGAGAGGGGTTTTGTTGACTGGCTTATCGGCGGCCCTGGGGCTTGCTGGTGGATACTGGTTCGCTCAGCAACGTATGAGCCCAATGACTGGTACGTTCGCCGAGCAAGGCTCCAAGGCAAAAGATCAACGCAAGGTGCTGTATTGGTACGACCCGATGTCCCCGCAGCAAAGGTTCGAAAAACCGGGCAAATCGCCCTTCATGGATATGGAGTTGGTGCCCCAATATGCTGATTCTGCGGTGGACAGCTCAGGCATCAGCATCGACCCGAGCCTGGCCCAGAACCTCGGCCTGCGTTTTGCGACAGTCACTCGTGGAGCCCTCGCCTCCAGCTTGGATGTTGTCGGATTGCTGGCGTTCAACGAGCGGGATGTTGCGGTGATCCAGGCTCGTACCGCAGGCTTTGTGGAGCGGGTCTATGCCCGCGCTCCAGGCGACGTGCTCAAGGCCAATGCACCACTAGCGGATATCCTGGTACCGGAGTGGGCTGCTGCTCAGGAAGAATTCCTCGCACTTAAACGTAATGGCGATGCCGACTTGTTGATGGCGGCGCGCCAACGGCTGCGCCTCACGGGAATGCCGCCGGCACTGATTACTCAGGTAGATCGCAGCGGCAAGGTCCAGCCAAACATGACCCTTACCAGCCCCATTGGCGGTGTGCTTCAGGAGTTGAATGTCCGTACGGGGATGACCGTAACAGTCGGCGCGACGCTGGCCCGAGTCAATGGTTTGAGCAGCGTCTGGCTGGCGGTAGCCGTTCCAGAGTCAGAAACTGGATCGATCATCGTCGGACAGACGGTAGAAGCACGCCTGCCAGCCTTCCCAGGGACAGTACTCAACGGCACGGTCAGTGCAATTCTGCCGGAAACAAATCCGGACAGCCGCACCGTTCGTGTGCGAGTCGAGCTCCCAAACTCTGACGGGCGACTCAGACCGGGAATGACAGCGCAGGTGCGTCTGACCCATACGACCGATCAGAGTACGTTATGGGTACCGAGCGAGGCGGTCATCCGTACCGGCCGGCGCACGCTGGTGATGCTCGCTGAAGATGCGGGGCGCTACCGTCCGGTAGAGGTGCAGCTCGGGCAGGAAAACGATGGGAAGACGGTGGTATTGAAAGGTCTGCAAGAAGGTCAACAGGTGGTCAGCTCTGGACAATTCTTGCTCGACTCCGAGGCCAGCCTCAAGGGTATCGCCGCAAGTACGCTGGAAATGTCAGCACCTCGCACAGCAGCCTCTTCTTTTCATGAGGCGGATGGGGAAATCATTGAGATTAATCGCAAAGACGTGACCCTCGCCCATGGTCCCTTCAAGACACTGGGCATGCCGGGCATGACCATGAGCTTTCCATTGGCGGCCCCTGCCCTGATGCAAGGGCTCAAGAGGGGCGACAAGGTCCGGGTCTCAGTGAGCCAAACCGATGATGGTTTTCGCGTTGAACGCTTGGAGAAAACTGGGGGCCAGCCATGATCGCCGCCCTTATCCGTTGGTCAGTGGCTAACCGCTTCCTGGTGCTGTTGGCCACGCTGTTTGTCACGGCCTGGGGCGTCTTGTCGGTGCAGAGCACGCCCATCGATGCGCTGCCGGATTTGTCCGATGTGCAAGTGATCATTCGCACCCCGTATCCGGGGCAAGCGCCACAGATTGTTGAAAACCAGGTGACCTACCCATTGGCTACCACCATGCTCTCGGTACCCGGCGCCAAAACTGTGCGCGGTTACTCCTTCTTCGGCGACAGCTTCGTGTACGTGCTGTTCGAAGACGGTACCGATATGTATTGGGCTCGCTCGCGAGTGTTGGAATACCTCAGCCAGATACAAAGCCGTTTGCCCACCAGCGCCAAACCGGCCTTGGGGCCAGATGCCACTGGGGTGGGTTGGATCTATCAGTACGCCCTAGTGGATCGCACCGGTGGGCACGACCTGGCGCAACTCCGTGCACTTCAGGACTGGTTTCTCAAATTTGAACTGAAGAGCTTACCCAATGTGGCGGAAGTGGCCACCGTGGGCGGTATGGTTAAGCAGTACCAGGTGCAGCTCAACCCACTCAAACTGGCCAGCCTGGGTATCACCCAGGCGCAGGTCCGCGAGGCGATTGGCAAGGCCAACCAAGAAACCGGTGGCGCCGTGTTAGAGATGGCGGAAACCGAGTTCATGGTTCGCGCCTCCGGTTACCTGAAGACATTGAATGACTTTCGAGCAATTCCGCTCAAGCTCGATGCCAGTGGCGTACCAGTAACCCTCGGCGAAGTCGCGACGATCCAGTTGGGTCCAGAGATGCGTCGCGGCATTACTGAACTCGACGGCGAAGGCGAGACTGTCGGCGGAGTGGTGATACTACGCAGCGGCAAGAACGCTCGTGAAACCATCACGGCGGTCAAGGCCAAACTCGACGAACTGAAAAGTAGCCTGCCGGCGGGTGTAGAAATCGTCACCACTTACGACCGCAGCAAGCTAATCGACCGCGCAGTGGAAAACCTCAGCTACAAACTTCTAGAGGAGTTCATCGTCGTCGCTCTGGTCTGCGTGATCTTCCTTTGGCATCTGCGCTCATCCTTGGTGGCCATTATCTCCCTGCCGGTTGGGATACTGATTGCTTCTATCATCATGCGCCACCAGGGAATCAACGCCGACATCATGTCCCTGGGCGGGATTGCCATCGCCATCGGCGCCATGGTCGATGCCGCCGTGGTGATGATCGAAAACGCCCACAAAAAGGTCGAAGCTTGGCACGCGGCCAATCCAGGGGCAGAACTGAAGGGCGAACATCACTGGCATGTGATGACCGAAGCAGCGGCTGAAGTAGGGCCGGCGCTGTTCTTCTGCCTATTGATCATCACTCTGTCGTTTATTCCAGTGTTCACCCTGGAGGCTCAGGAAGGTCGTTTGTTCGGTCCGCTGGCCCTCACCAAAACCTACGCCATGGCGGCGGCGGCCGGATTGTCGGTAACCCTGGTGCCGGTGCTGATGGGCTATTGGATTCGTGGACGAATCCCCAATGAGGAGCAGAACCCGCTGAATCGCTGGCTGATCAGGATCTATCAACCAGCCTTGGATGCGGTGCTGCGCCGGCCAAAAATCACCATACTGGTCGCGTTTATGGTGTTTCTCAGCGCGCTCTGGCCAATGTCTCGGTTAGGCGGCGAATTCCTTCCGGCACTGGACGAAGGTGATCTGCTTTACATGCCTTCGGCCTTACCGGGGCTGTCAGCACAGAAGGCAGCACAGCTTTTACAGCAGACCGACCGCCTGATCAAAACGGTGCCCGAAGTCGAGCACGTCTTCGGTAAAGCGGGTCGCGCCGAAACCGCCACCGATCCGGCCCCGTTGGAAATGTTCGAAACTACCATCCAGTTCAAACCACGCGAGCAATGGCGAGCTGGATTGACCCAAGAGAAATTGGTGGAAGAACTGGATCGAGTGGTACGGGTCCCGGGGTTGACCAATATTTGGATACCGCCAATTCGCAACCGCATCGACATGCTTGCGACCGGTATCAAGAGTCCGATTGGGGTGAAAATTTCCGGCACCAACCTAACGGAGATTGATGCCGCGACACAGGCCGTCGAGCGCGTGGCCAAGGATGTGCCCGGTGTCAGTTCGGCCCTGGCCGAGCGATTGACCGGTGGTCGCTATATCGACGTGGATATCGACCGTAAAGCTGCCGCTCGCTACGGGCTGAACATCGCCGATGTACAGTCGATTGTGGCCGGTGCTATAGGCGGTGAAAACGTTGGAGAGACTATTGAAGGGCTAGCGCGCTTCCCGATCAACGTCCGTTATCCCCGTGAATGGCGTGATTCCCTCGGCGCTCTGGAGCAATTACCGATCTACACCCCTTTGGGTAGTCAGATCACCCTTGGCACAGTAGCGAAGATCAAGGTCAGTGACGGTCCGCCAATGCTCAAGAGCGAGAACGCTCGGCCGTCTGGCTGGGTGTACATCGATGTACGCGGCCGGGATATTGCTTCGGTGGTCACCGACTTGCGCCGAGTCGTCAGTGAGCAGATCAAGTTACAGCCAGGGATGAGCCTGAGCTACTCAGGGCAGTTCGAGTTCCTCGAAAGGGCTAATGCCCGGCTCAAGCTGGTGGTGCCGGCCACGCTGGTAATCATCTTCGTGTTGCTCTACCTGACCTTTGCCCGCTTTGACGAGGCCTTGTTGATCATGGCCACGCTGCCATTCGCTCTGACCGGCGGAGCATGGTTCCTCTATCTGCTGGGCTTCAATCTGTCGGTGGCCACCGGCGTCGGCTTTATCGCCCTGGCCGGCGTGTCTGCCGAATTTGGCGTGATCATGCTGCTGTACCTGAAGAACGCCTGGGCCGAACGTGAAGACCTCGGTGACAACACTGAATGCGGACTGTTGGCCGCGATTCGCGAAGGTGCGGTGCAGCGGGTTCGCCCCAAAGCCATGACCGTGGCAGTGATCATCGCCGGCTTGTTGCCGATTCTCTGGGGCAGCGGCACCGGTAGTGAAGTGATGAGTCGCATCGCCGCGCCGATGGTCGGTGGCATGGTCACCGCGCCCTTGCTTTCTCTCTTTGTCATTCCGGCGGCCTACCGCTTGATGCGCCGTCGGCACCTCCCCAACGTATCCACCCACCCTCAAGGAAAAGTCGTATGAAACTGACCCTGATCGCCGTTGCAAGTACCGTTGTCGCACTGTCCGCCCAGGCGGAGGACATGCCGGGTATGAAGAAGGACGCTATGCCCATGGAGGGCATGCCGATGAAACAAGAAACCAAGCAGGCTCCAGTGGCCAAAGCCGAGGGAACGATCAAGGCTGTCGATACCACGAAGCACACAGTGACGATTGCGCATGGCGCCGTGCCAGCCCTGCAGTGGCCCGCCATGACCATGGCATTCAATGCGACAACCAAGCAACTGGCAGGCCTGAAAGTTGGGGATCAAGTAGCGTTTGAGTTTCGTGCCGAGGGAATGGCAGCCACTATCGTGTCGATCAAGCCCCTGAAGTAACAATGGCATGGATGGTTGATTCGACCTTCCCTGATGACCACCATTGGAGAAGCCCAGCAACCGCTGGGCTTTGCCGCTTAGTGGCAGTGGTAGCCGCCAGTTTTGTGGTTGGTGTGGCAACCTTTAGCGTCGGTACCACCACTGTGCGCGAATGCGGCTACCGAGGAGAACGAAAGGACAGCGGCAATCACGAGGGAAACGACTTTCATCAGGCTAACTCCATGCGTAATTTTTGTAGGTGGAACCTTCCACCGCGCACAGGTTATGGCCAATCGCCTTTATCCGACAAGAATTTGCGGACTCGGTTATGGGTAAGCCGATGAAAGGCATTTTTGTGCCTCAAAGACACAAGCGAAGGGCTTGCAACGCAACCAAGTGCCCAGGATAGAACCAATACCCCCACTGGCGAACCGGTTGCACATTAAAATGCAGGCTCTGACGTAGCAGCCACAGTCCTAGAAGCGGAGCAGCAAAAGCGGTGCCCAAGGCTAAAATCGACGGAGGGTCGAAATCCAGAGCCTTGGCAACGATGCTGCTGCGCGTATTGATTAACACGCACAGAAGCGCAGGCAGTAACCACAGTATACCTGGCCGCTTGATTGCAACGAGCACTACCGCTGGTACAAGGACGCCGTAGAGCCCGTACATCAGCGTATCGTCGAGCAGGTAAGCAAGCACGCCCGTAGTTATAGCCATGGCTCCGGCCAGCCATGTGCGGTGGTGAACCCCCCAGGTGACCAGCAGTCCCAATGTCAGGGTAATCAGTACGTTGAACAAGCCGGACGTGCTGATGTATCGATAGGGCACCTCGGAGATGATCGCGAACAGGATCATCAAGATGAGGTATCTGCTATTGGTCGCTGTCAGCAGTTCACCGGGTCTTGTGCGCGCCACATTGGCGGCAATTGCTACGCAAAACAGCGGAAAGGCGAGCCGCCCGACGATAAATAAGTCGCCCATTTCGGGCCACACCAAACGCAGGTGATCGATGACCATTGTGATCATGGCCAACCACTTGATTAGGTCCTGGCCAGCATTGCGGTGCTTGAAAGCTGGTGCTGTTGGCTCATACGCGCTCATCACGAGCCTCCCAGAACCAGCACAGTTAGCAACAGGTACCGCCCTCCCTTGGCCAGGGTGACAATCAGAAGGAAACGCCACAAAGGCTCACGCATGATGCCTGCGACCAGTGTCAGTGGATCGCCAATGATGGGGGCCCAGCTGAGTAGCAAGGACCAGTGGCCGTAGCGCTGATAGAACTGTTGGGCTTTTTCGAGCTTGCTCTCACTGACCGGAAACCAACGCTTATGCC
The DNA here is from genome assembly GCF_036324085.1 of Pseudomonas auratipiscis. NCBI lineage: Bacteria > Pseudomonadati > Pseudomonadota > Gammaproteobacteria > Pseudomonadales > Pseudomonadaceae > Pseudomonas > Pseudomonas auratipiscis. Next base: position 93,903 of record NZ_JAZDCU010000008.1, on the reverse strand, counting down.
GAAAGTGCTCGATGCTGCGCCCAAGTATCCAGTTCAGCAACGAGCCCAGGACGTTGCCAGCAGTAGCCACCAGCAGCAGTGTCAAGGGCACGAATTTGTCGGAGACAAGCATGCCGACAAGCACTGCCTCTGACTGCATGGGCAGCAGGGTGGCGGCCCCGAGTGCCGCCAGAAACAGGCCGATGTAGCTGGTCAGTTCGAACACTGTGCAGCCCCCCTCAGCTGTTCAGACCGATCCAGCCATGGAAGCCCACATAGAGGCCGACACCGATAATCAGGACGCAGGAGAGGTACGGCGCACGCCGCGCCACGGTACCCAGCCATGGCCAGCGATTGGAGGCTTGTCTTGCGCCAATTGCTGCTGCGCTTCCTACGGCCACTAGGGTAAGCGCCAACCCAATGCTGAAGCACAGAACCAGCATGCCGCCCAGTGCGACCTCTTTAACCTGAAGACAGAGCAGCAATACGGTGATGGCGGCAGGGCATGGAATGAGGCCACCGGTCAGGCCAAACATGATGATCTGACCTGTTGTCACTTCTCGGTTGGTAAAGCGCTTACGGATGTCGTTGGCATGGGCACGTTCATGCGCGTCCTGGTAGCCATCGACTGACAGTTCTAAACCCTCAAGCTCAGAGTTGACGTGACCATGATCGTGCTCGCGGTAAGCGAGATCATAGTCATGCGAATGACCTGCATGGCCGAGGCTGAGTCGTGCGCTGAATTCATGGGGTTCAGGAATATCAACCGTGGACTGGAGGTACCCCTCTCGCTCGACGAAGGCGAACTGCTGGGACTTACCGTCGGGCCTGGTGGTAGTCAATAGAACGTGGGCAGCCGACCAGGCATGGCCACTGAGTACTTTCATCCGCCAATGCGGGGGTACACCGTCTTCGAAGATGGAAAGCTCGATCCGGCCATGGCCGGTATCAATACGGTGAGTCTCATCATGATGGCCGTGATCATGATCGCCATGATGGTGATGATCGCCTTGCTCGAACTTGAACATCTGCTCGCCACGCCATGTCCGCCAGAGCATCCACAGGGCAATCACAATGATCAGGGCAGAAGACGCGAGCTGGAAGTAAGGCTCAGTAGTCTGTGCATCCAACCCCTTACCCAGGTACATCCCCCCAATAGCAACCAGCCATACCACCAACGTGTGGGAGATCGTGGCAGCAAGGCCCAACAGAATCGCCTGTTTCACCGATCCACGAATAGCAACGATGAACGCGGCCATCATGGTTTTAGAGTGACCAGGCTCAAGCCCGTGGAGAGCACCAAGTAGGATGGCACTGGGGAAATAAAGCCAGGCGTGGGCTCCGCCCTGCTGCAGCAACTCTGCGAAATTCGGCATGGGGAACCTAAAGGTACTTAGTGATTTGCTTGAATTCTTCAAGCGAGGAGCGATCACCGTTACTCAATGCCGCAACGGTGTCTTCCAGGCAGTGGTCGATGTGATCCTGAATAAGTGTCCGCTTGGCTTGGCAAACCGCTTTTTCAACAGCATGCAACTGCTGTGCGATGTCGACGCACTCCCGGCCTTCCTCGATCATCGTGATGATGCTTCGCAGGTGGCCGTCCGCACGCTTGAGGCGTTTGATGATTGCTTCGTGGCTTTGGTGAGAGTGTGTATGACCATGCGGGTGGTCATGGGCATGGAGGTGCTCATGCTCAGTCATGACTTGAGTCTCTGGTTCCGATGAATTACGCTGGCATCTTATCCCCCTGGGGGGGATAGGTCAAGCGCGCTTCAGATTCTTTGGAATTGGCCTGAAAGGCACCTGTGATGTTTAGTCGTTCTCTCTCAACGATGGTGATTCTTGCTCTCGCTCTGGCCGTTATCTCGGCTTGGACGGGGCATGCCTATACGTTGTCAGTACCTGGCAAACATCCTGTAGCAGAGGTGGTGCAAGGAGCTGAGAGTGATCACAGCCATGGTGCATCGTCTTGTACGCAGTGCTCCGACCATTACCACTCGCCACTTACCCCTGATCACCAGCACGAAACCCCTCAGCTGAGCTCTACGGCGCAGCTTGCTGCGCAACAGAAGCCATTCCTACGGCTCGCCGCGCCAGGACATTCACTTCCCCGATCACCAATATTCCTGATCGAGCGTCCCCCCCGTCCTCCGATTGCTTCCTGACCATGGCCGCACAGCGGCTTAAGTTCATTGCAACGTAGGATTGATCCATGCACTTGCACCCAACGAGTAGCGGGGATGTGTTCGCTATGCGCTCACGCCGACCTCTATTGCTGCTCTTTATACTTGTTGCATCGCTTTGTTTAGTCATGCCCGAGGCGTTGGCTCATGCCGTCGCCGAGGGTGATAAAGGCTTCATCCAGGAAAGCTCCGGCGTGATGTTATTGCCGTTCATCTATATGGGCGCCAAGCACATGATGACGGGGTACGATCACCTGCTCTTCCTCTTCGGAGTGATCTTCTTCCTGTACCGAATGAAGGACGTCGGGCTCTACGTCACGCTATTTGCCGTTGGGCATTCGGTCACCCTCTTACTGGGCGTACTCACGGAAATCAGCATCAGTTCATATGTGATTGACGCCATCATCGGTTTCTCTGTGGTGTACAAGGCGCTCGACAACCTTGGCGCGTTTCAACGCTGGTTTGGCTTCCAGCCAAATACCAAGGTGGCCACGCTGGTGTTTGGCCTGCTGCATGGCTTCGGCCTGACGACCAAGATCCAGGAGTACGAAATCTCTGCGGATGGCCTGATCCCCAACCTGATTGCCTTTAACGTTGGCGTTGAGGTTGGCCAACTGTTGGCGCTTGGCAGCATTCTCATCCTGATGGGCTATTGGCGGCGGACAGCCAGCTTTTGGCGCCATGCCTACACCGCCAACGTCGCCATGATGAGTGCCGGTTTCCTGCTTATGGGTTACCAGCTGACCGGCCTGCTTGTTTCCTCGTAAGGAATTCTGACTATGTTCAATACCCCGCTTCCAACTGCAAGTGAGCTGCCCAGCAGCCGTCAGCTCGTCCGTTCCACCGTCATTGCTTTGGCCACTGCCTTGGGGTTGCTGGTGACGGTAGTGATGCCCTCTGAGTACGCGATTGATCCCACCGGGGTTGGTCGAGCTTTGGGTCTGACACAAATGGGTGAGCTGAAAATCATCTTGGCGCAAGAGGCATTGGCCGATGCTGCGCCACCACAACCGAGCGCTGCTGCTCCAACTCCTGTGGTCGCACCAGCGCCGCAACCAGTGGCTCAAGTGCAGCCTCAAGCCACTCCGGTTGTACAACCCACCACAGCAACGCCTGGGGTGAAGGCTGATTACATGACGTTGACGCTAAAGCCAGGCGAAGGCCGAGAAATCAAGCTGGAGATGCGCAAGGGTAGTACAGCCAGTTACGAGTGGACCACGACTGGGCCGGTCAACCATGACACTCATGGTGAAACCTATAACGCAGCTCAAGGCGATTTCCACAGCTACAGCAAAGCCAAGCAGGTGAAGAGTGACAAAGGAGAGATCACCGCTCTATTCGACGGCACACATGGATGGTTCTGGCGTAACCGCACCAACAGTGACGTGACAGTCTCGCTAAAAACCTCTGGCGACTACCTGACTGTCAAAAAGTAACCCTCCGACACTGCGCCCCAGCGAACCGCTGGGGCGCCATTTGCCTTCGCTTTTTTTAGGAAAAGAACTATATGAAAACCCCAGCAGTGCTGCTTCGCTCCGTTTTGTTGATCTGCTTTCTTGGCCTGATGACTGCTTGCAGTGGCGGCGAAACAGAGACGACCTCCGACAGTGGAGGCCATGGGCATTCGCACGACTGATTGGCAGTGGTTGAGACCGTAACGCGGTCTCAACCTTGCCTTGGTCACAATGATCAATTGCGGATAGAGATAAGCGCCAAAAAATCTCTAATGGCTAAGTGCAATCAGTCATATAGGTAAATGACCGAATTGCGCTATAAACCGTCTATCTCAAGACAGGGATTCGTTATGAATCTTGCATCCGGGTTAGGCAGGCTATTTTCCGGAAATGACCTGATGGCCAGCGCTGTGCAGTTCAATTTACTGCGCTGGTTCTCTTGGTCAGCGTCCTCATCATCACCGTGGTGGGACTCGGATTACCAGAGGTTAAACCTGACGGGGCGAAGCTGACAGGTGAGACGAACGCCCCTTGCTCAGGTATTGAAGCAGTCGGGGCATCAGGTAACCCGCGTCAGCACCCACGCCCCTCAGTGTTGCCGAAGCGAAGTTTCTTTGTTTAGGCAAGCCCACGAAGTACAAGCCGGGCATCTGGCTGGCCACACCGTTGTTCTGCAACACACGCCCACTCCGGTCTTCAACCGGGAGGTCTGACAGGAAATCGAGGTTTGGCTGGAAGCCCGTCGCAAAGATCAGCGCACCGATCTGGGTGGTGCTTCTGTCTGGCCAGACCACACCGTCGGGCAGCACCTGCTGGAACATGGCTCTGCGCTGGAATCGGCCGGTGTCTAAGGCCTTCCGGTACTTGCCGGTGTCGAGCACGGGCGTGCTCTGGTCACTCAACCATCGCGTTTGCTCCAACCTGGTAAATTTCAGCCAGGTATGAAAATCGAGTCCGAGTATTCGCTGCGGGAAGAAACGGATTTTCTCGCGGGTAGCCAGCACTACCTCAGCGACGCCTGCAAGCTCATAGGCAATCTGAACAGCCGAGTTCGCAGCTCCAACCACTACAACGCGCTGGCCAGCAAAGGGCTCTGGCGTTCGATAAGCCGAGCTGTGCAGACAAGTCCCTGTAAAACCCTCCAGCCCAGGAATACTGGGCGTAAACGGACGACTAAATCCTCCCGATGCTACGACCACAGAACGTGCGGTGAAGATCACTCCGGTGTCGCAGCGAATCTCAAACACCTTTTCCTTCTGCGCTACGCCCACCACTCGGGTACCTCCCTGAAAAGGAAGTCGAAACTCGGCAGCGTAGGCTTCCAGGTACTTCACTACCTCGTCTCGTAGTGGATAGCTCTTGGGGTCACCAGGAAACGGCAGCCCTGGCAACGCCGAGTATTCCGCCGGCGAGAACAACTGCAGGCTGTCATAGTAGTTACGCCAGTTTCCGCCTGGGCGTGCCTGCTCATCGATGATGAGAAAATCCAAGCCGTGTTGCTGCAAGTGCCAACCAAGCGCCAAACCTGCTTGGCCTCCCCCAATGACAACCACATCCAAAGTACGACTCAATTCATTCATATGTGCACACTCATGCATATATCAAGAGAAAAAAAGCCTAGCTACGGGCAGCACAGCGAAACCAGACCCTTGGTTCGCTGGAGGAGGTCCTCCAAACGCTCGACGATCGCCCCGCCATTCACTTCATAGAAAACCTGTCTGCCCACTTTGGTGGCTTTCACGATGTGAGCGTCGTGCAGCACCTGTAAGTGCCTTGAAATCACAGAGCGCTCCTGCGGCAAGGCTTTGGCGATTTCGCCGACATCCGCCCTCCCTAACTGAAGCACGCGCTTAAACACCGCGACCCTAGAGGGTTCGCAGAGCGCTTTGAAGAAGGCTTCATCCAGCGACTCGATGGCAGCATCGATAGCTTGGGCGCGGAGATTATCGGTAGTCGTCATGAGAGCAATATATGTGCATGAAGACGCACATGTAAAGCCACCCATCATAACAAGCTTGCGATACATTCGGAAAAGCGTATATTCGGAAAACCATATGCACGCAGAGTATCTAGTGATGACTGGCAAGATCCGCGTACTGTTTGTTTGCACCGCCAACGCTGCTCGCTCCCAGCTCGCCGAAGCATTGCTCCGACACACAGACCCTGTGCGCTTCGAGGCTTTCAGCGCAGGTACTCAGCCTGGCGAAGTCGACCCGCGAACCTATGCCGCCCTTGAGCACCTCGCCATCGACTCCAGCGCCCTGCGTAGCAAATCCATCGGCGAGTTCGCCGGTGATCACTTCGACTACGTCATTACCCTCTGTGACAAGGCCGCCCAGGAATGCCAAACGCTTCCGGCTTTTGGCGAGCAGTTGGTATGGAGCTTCGAAGACCCTGTCACCAGCGACAAACACGACGCCTTCCGCCACACGCTCCACGAGATTCATGAGCGCATCAAGATGTTCGTCCTCGTGAAAACCAAACACTGAGAACCGCTATGACTGACTCGCTGACCCCAACCAAGGTTTTCAAATGTCTCGCCGACGAGACCCGCATTCGGATGATGTTACTGATCGCTCGCGAGGAAGAGCTCTGCGTCTGTGAACTGACCTGTGCGCTGGAAGAAAGCCAGCCCAAGGTTTCCCGGCACCTAGCGCAATTGCGCACGTGTGACCTGCTGGAAGACCGCCGCCAGGGTCAATGGGTTTACTACCGGCTACATCCCGAGCTGCCCGCCTGGGTACGCGAGGTCCTGGCAACGACGCTGGAGGCCAATCGCGAATGGCTGAGCACCAGCTCCAAACGACTGGACACCATGGGTGACCGCCCACAGCGCGTGGCCTCCTGCTGCTGATCACTGCCGAGAAAAGCCGATGAAAGTTCTGTTCCTCTGCACCGCCAATAGCTGCCGCAGCATCCTGTCTGAAGCCATGTTCAACCACCTGGCCCCGACCGGTATGAAGGCCTTCAGCGCCGGCAGCCAGCCCAAGGGCGAGGCGCATCCGTTGTCCATCGCCGCGCTGCAGCGCGCCGGTATTTCCACCGATGGTCTCAGCAGCAAGTCCAGTGATGCACACGCCGAGCTCGCCCCGGACTTTGTCATCACCGTCTGCGACAAAGCCGCTGGCGAAGCATGCCCCGTGTTCTTTGGGCCGGCAGTGAAGGCCCACTGGGGCCTTTCTGATCCGTCGGACCTGCAAGGTAGCGCCGCCGAACTGGATGAGGCTTTCGACGCCACGCTTGAGCACATCAAGCGCCGCATTACGGCATTCCTCGCATTGCCTTTTGAACAACTGGATGCCGCCCAGCTCAAGGCCGAGCTGGCACGCATCGGAACGCTCTGACGTTAAGGGAGATTCACCATGAGCAAGAGCCGCCTTTCATTCCTCGATCGCTACCTAACGGTCTGGATCTTTTTGGCCATGGGCCTTGGCATTGGCCTCGGCAGTCTCTTCCAGGGACTGCCTGCATGGCTGAACAGCCTGTCGGTTGGCTCGACAAACATCCCCATTGCCATTGGCCTGATCGTCATGATGTACCCGCCATTGGCGAAGGTGAAATATGAGGAGCTGCCACAGGTCTTCAAAGACAAGCGCATCCTCGCCTTGTCGCTGATTCAGAACTGGGTGATTGGCCCGGTGCTGATGTTCGGGCTGGCTGTCGTATTCCTCTCCGACAAGCCCGAGTACATGACCGGCCTGATCCTCATCGGCTTGGCACGCTGCATCGCCATGGTGCTGGTGTGGAACCAGATCGCGGGCGGCAACAACCAGTACGTTGCGGGCTTGGTCGCCTTCAACAGCATTTTCCAAATTCTGTTCTTCAGCGTGTATGCCTGGATCTTCCTGGGCCTTCTGCCGCCTCTGTTCGGCCTGGAAGGTAGCATCATCGAAACCAGCTTCCTCGAAATTGCCCAATCGGTACTGATCTATCTGGGTATCCCATTCCTGGCTGGCTTCCTGACCCGCAAGATCCTGATCAGCCGTAAGGGCTCCGCGTGGTTCGAGGAGCGCTTCATTCCGAAGATCAGCCCGCTGGCACTCGTAGCGTTGCTGCTGACCATCGTCGCTATGTTCAGCCTGAAAGGCGACATGGTGCTGCAACTGCCTCTGGATGTGCTGCGCATCGCCATCCCACTGACCATCTACTTCGTGGTGATGTTCTTCATCAGCTTCTGGATGGGCAAGCTGCTGGAGGCCGACTACCCACGCACCACCGCGCTGGCATTTACCGCTGCCAGTAACAACTTCGAACTGGCCATTGCCGTGGCCATTGCCACTTTCGGCCTTGCCTCGCCGGTAGCGTTTGCCACCGTCATCGGGCCTTTGGTGGAAGTACCGGTACTGATCTCCCTGGTCGGCGTTGCCTTGTGGCTCAAGCGTCGCTGGTTCGATCAGCCATCTGGTGCCTTGTCCCAGGAGTGAAATCATGACCGAACACCATATCCCCAACATCGACAGTGATCTGATCGATCTGCCGTCTTCCGAAAAGCTGGCTATCGAGCAGCAGTCCACTCACAAACCGCGCATCCTGCTGCTGTATGGATCAACCCGAGAACGCTCTTTCAGCCGCCTTCTGACCGAGGAAGCAGCCCGCCTGCTGGAGCACTTCGGTGCCGAGACGCGGATCTTCAATCCGTCCGGCCTGCCGCTGCCGGATGACGTACCCGACGACTACCCCATGGTCAAAGAGCTGCGCGACCTGGTGCTCTGGTCGGAAGGCATGGTCTGGTGTTCGCCAGAACGCCACGGTGCGATGACCGGCGTGTTCAAGTCGCAGATCGACTGGATTCCGCTGAGCATGGGTGCCGTGCGACCGACGCAGGGCAAAACCCTCGCTGTGATGCAGGTCTGCGGGGGCTCGCAGTCGTTCAACGTGGTCAACCAGCTGCGCGTGCTTGGCCGCTGGATGCGCATGTTCACCATCCCTAACCAATCGTCAGTGCCGAAGGCCTATCTGGAGTTCGACGAGGCGGGCCGCATGAAGCCTTCTGCCTACTACGACCGTGTCGTCGACGTGATGGAGGAACTGGTGAAATTCACCCTGCTGCTTCGTGATCGTGCGGACTACATGGTTGATCGCTATTCCGAACGTAAAGAGTCCGCTGAAGAACTGTCGAAGCGCGTCAATCAACGCTCCATCTGAGGCTTTTGAGCATGCAACTGCACCCGTATTCCGTGCTGACTACTCCCCAGTTGATCGGCCAACTGATCTTCACCCCGTGCCCTGGCACCAAGGACACATCGGTCTCCCAGGCTCTGGCGACACTGCGCGATGCCGGCGCGAGCGCACTGGTAACCCTGATGCCAAATGAAGAACTGCTGCAGAACGAAGTCGATCTGTTGCCTGAGGAATGCCAGCTTTTGGGCCTCGAATGGTTCCACCTGCCGGTGGAGGATGATCAGGCTCCCGGCGAGCCCTTTGCTGCTGCCTGGGAAACCCATCGGGAGCGCCTAAAAGAGCTGGTGATGGCAGGCAAATCGATCGCTATTCACTGCAAGGGTGGCTCGGGCCGTACCGGCCTGTTCGCAGCCCGCCTGATGATCGAGTGCGGCATCCCTGTGGACGAGGCCATCGCTCAGGTTCAGGCCTTGCGCCCGCGAGCGATTCAAAACCCTGCACACGTCAGCTACATCAATCAGTTCACCAATACCCTCTGACCGCTCGCGAACCGCGACTCGAGAACAAGAACATGGCAATCAAAGTAGGCATCAATGGGTTTGGCCGCATCGGTCGCTTGGCGCTACGCGCGTCCTGGGACTGGCCTGAATTCGAATTTGTGCAGATCAATGACCCGGCCGGAGACGCTGAGATTCACGCCCACCTGATCAACTTCGACTCGATCCACGGACGCTGGCACCGCGAAGCAGGTACAGACGGCGACTCGGTGGTGATCGATGGCAAGCGCATCAAGGTCACGGCGAACAAGACCATTGCCGACACCGACTGGTCGGGCTGCGACCTGGTCATCGAAGCCAGCGGCAAGATGAAGTCGGTAGCCGTGCTCCAGGCCTACCTGGATCAGGGCGTCAAACGCGTGGTGGTCTGTGCCCCGGTGAAGGAAAAAGGCGCGCTGAACGTGGTGATGGGCGTAAACCAGCACCTGTTCGACCCGGCCCAGCACCGCATTGTCACCGCCGCGTCCTGCACTACCAACTGCCTGGCTCCGGTGGTCAAAGTGATTCACGAGAACTTGGGCATCCGCCACGGCTCGATCACCACCATCCATGACCTGACCAATACCCAGAGCATCCTTGATACACCGCACAAGGACCTGCGCCGCGCCCGTGCCTCGGGCATGAGTCTGATCCCGACCACCACCGGTTCGGCCACAGCGATCGCCGAGATCTTCCCCGAACTGCGCGGCAAGCTGAATGGTCACGCCGTGCGCGTACCGCTGGCAAACGCCTCGCTGACCGACTGCGTGTTCGAGGTGGCGCGTGAGACCACGGCTGAAGAGGTTAACTCGCTGCTGAAGGCTGCTGCCGAAGGCCCGCTGAAGGACATCCTGGGCTACGAAGAACGCCCACTGGTGTCCATCGACTACCGCACCGATCCGCGGTCTTCGATCATCGATGCGCTGTCGACCCTGGTGGTCAATGGTACTCAGGTGAAGATCTACGCCTGGTACGACAACGAGTGGGGGTACGCCAACCGTGCGGCGGAACTGGCACGACTGGTCGGCATCGCGGAGTAAGCGGCGATCATGAAGGCGTTGTCAGCCCTGTCTGCGGAAGTGCGTCAGTACCTGCTGGTTACCGGCAACTACTGGGCCTTCACCCTAACCGACGGCGCATTGCGCATGTTGGTGGTACTGCACTTCCATTCGCTGGGCTACACGCCGCTGCAGATCGCGGCGCTGTTCCTGTTCTACGAAGTGTTCGGCGTGATCACCAACCTGGTGGGCGGCTACCTCGGCGCCCGCCTGGGGCTCAATCGCACCATGAACATCGGACTGGGCATGCAGGTCCTGGCCCTGCTGATGCTCACGGTACCGGCAGCCTGGCTGACGGTGCCGTGGGTGATGGCCGCCCAAGCGCTTTCCGGTATCGCCAAGGACTTGAACAAGATGAGCGCCAAGAGCTCCATCAAGCTCCTGGTACCGGACAGCCAGCAAGGCACCCTCTACAAATGGGTGGCCATCCTCACAGGCTCGAAAAACGCGCTCAAAGGTGTGGGTTTCTTCCTCGGGGGAGCATTGCTCGCGCTGCTCGGCTTCCCCCAGGCGGTATTGGCCATGGCGGCAGTACTGGCCCTGATCTGGATCGGCAGTCTGATCCTGCTTAAAAAGGACTTGGGCAAGGCCAAAGCCAAGCCGAAGTTCCGCGACATGCTGTCCAAGAGCCGGGCGATCAACATCCTCTCAGCTGCACGACTGTTTCTCTTCGGCGCCCGAGACGTGTGGTTCGTCGTGGCACTGCCGGTGTACCTGAGCACCGCGTTTGGCTGGGACTTCTGGTTGGTCGGCGGCTTTCTTGCCGCCTGGATCATCGGCTACGGCATCGTGCAGTCGTTTGCCCCCAACATCACCGGCAAGAAGCGCGGTCATGTGCCGGACGGCCGAGCAGCCTTTACCTGGGCCATCGCGCTGGCCGGACTGCCCGTACTCATTGCTCTGGGGTTGACCACAAGCTGGTCGGCTCAGGTGGTATTGCTTGGTGGGCTGATGCTGTTCGGCATACTGTTCGCAGTGAATTCATCTCTGCACAGCTACCTGATCGTCAGCTATGCCAAGGAGGATGGGGTATCCCTGGACGTGGGCTTCTACTACATGTCCAACGCTCTGGGACGGCTGGTCGGCACGCTGCTTTCCGGCTGGGTGTTCCAAGCTTATGGCCTAGAGGCCTGCTTGTGGGTATCAAGCGCTTTTGTACTGGCTGCCGCCCTCATCTCGATCGCTTTGCCCAGGCACGGCGACACCACACAGCAGCCAAGCTGACCAGCGACCATCAGGCGGGGGCTCTCATGCCTCCGCCTTTACCAGTAATTGTTCGATTTCAGTGACGGTGCTGCAGCCTGTACGGGTAACCCCGATCAAAGTCGCCGACGCCGATCCCGTCCACTCGCCATAGCCCACCAGCCATAGCCTGGGTTCGTTCAAAGCACGAGTCCCCTCGACCTCCACACGCCCTTCCTCGGTAACCACCCCAAGGCTGGCCAGGTGCCCTAAAGCTGGCTTGAATCCGGTGCACCAGATCACCGCATCGACTGCCGTCTCCGAACCATCGGCCCAGACCACACCATCAGGTGTAAAGCGCACAAAGGGGCGCACAGCGTGCAGTACGTCCCGCTCACGTGCCTCGACCACAGGCGGCACCATCACGACATCCCCCCCCCGACGTGCTGATCAATGACTCGCCCTTCCCTCTGGGCTCTCCAGCGTTCCGTAACCCTCTCGAACAGCACACGACCATCCACATCGTCTGGCAGGAAAAGCGGATCGGTTACCAGAGTAAGTCGCTGTAGATAAATACTGATTAAAGCGCCCGCCCCACAATTACTACTGCCAGCTTGGTAGCAATAAAGTGGGTGTGGACATCCGGCACAAAAATCCTCAAAAAAAGGTAAGTGTCTGTGGACACTATCACCCAAGAAAGATTTTCTTCTACATCAATAATTTACGTTAATGTCCATGACTGCACATTAGTCGGTGCGCAGCCAACGTCTGATTGGAGCATCCCGTCTCAGTGTGTTAACTCACACACTGAGAAACTGCTCCCTGAAAAACCGCGCCTGGTCGCGGTTTTTCTGTTTCTGGATGCCGTTAAAACGTCGCTTTGACCTGTAACCCTAGCGCCAATGCATTACCCCTTTTCTTGCCAAAGAACGCACCAGGTTCAATGTAGTACTGCAGGTCGGGACGCAGCAGCAGCCAGGGTGTGACTTGCGCACCATAGTTGAGCTCCAGCATCTGCTCTGCATTGTCCAGCCCCGCGATCATGTCGTATTCCCCCGGGCTGCCGGCAGCCGCCTCCTGTACGTCTCGCGTGCGCGAGTTGAGCACCGCACGGCCGTAACCAAACGAGATGGAGTCTTTCGGACGACTTGCAAAAGGCTTTTGCTTGACCAGTCCTATCGAGTACCAGCGGCGCATCGGCGAGGTTGCCGCATTGCTGGTGGCCGCCTGGCCAAAAAGGCGCAGCACGCTTTCCGGATCTTGCTCATCTTTCCAGATTGCCTGGTCCATCAACACGTAGGCGCCTGTGCGGTTGCTGCTTTTTTCCGTGCTGCCAATTTTGGCAGCGTCGGAGGTGTCGTAGTACCACCCCACCTTGTACTGGCCATCAAGAAAATCATCGTTATTGAAGATCGCTTCCAGGGGCAAAATTGCACCGGTGGTGCCGTTGCTGGGCATGGAAAAGGCTTTGGAGGAGCGCATGTTGTACTCAGGGTTAACCTGGAATACAGCCGTTTGTAGGGTCAGTGATGGGTTGACGTTGTAGCGCAACTCACCGCCCCAATGTGCCGTCGGATAATTGCCCCAGCCACTGCCGCTGCCCATGGTCAGCGGATGTGCACAGAAGCCTGCACTGACAAAGTTGGCCAGGATTGGCATGCCGCCAAAGTCGGTGCCCATTACCATGAAGCCAACCTTGGTCGACAGGTCTGGCGAGAACAGATTGCGCTGATAGCTGAACTCGGTCAGGCGGGTGTACTGGCCACCGTAGTTCTCCTGCGCTGAAAGGCGATTGCCGAGCAAGTCTTCCGTAGCGCTGTGTCCGCGACGATCATTGACGATGATCTGCACCACTCCCGCATCAGGCGTGTCCAGCAGTTTGCTCAGATCGAACTGGACGCCAATGCGAATTTGTTGGGCATAGCGTGTACCGCGCTTGATTCCGCCGTGCAGGTTGGAAATGGTTTCAGAACTGTAGTCCCCCGTGAGCTTGACCCCCGCGTCGGCCAGTTTCTGGCGTTCGCCCCCCCAGTCGCCGGTGAGTGTCGAACGACTCATCAGGTCGGAAGTGTCAGCCTGTGCTGAGGATAGTGGCAAGATGCATAGCGACAGACCGCTGCACAGGCTGCTGGTCAGCAGTGCGCGGAAAGAAAAAAACATCCCAGATGTGCTCCGTTTCAAAGATGTGGGTGCTGCAAAAATAATCCCCGTAAACGGGGATTATTTTTCAACAAGGTCAGCCGAGGCGTTACTTGCTAACGCTGTCGGGCAGCGCATAGGCGATGATGTAGTCGCCCACATCCGGGGAATGGCTCATCCCACCGGCGGAGATGACCACGTACTGTTTGCCTGTGGCGGGTGACTTATAGATCAACGGAGCCGCCACTGCGCCAACTGGCAGACGCGCTTTCCACACCTCTTTACCGGTTGCCGAATCGAGTGCACGCAGGTAGTAGTCCTGGGTACCGGCGAAGAACACCAAGCCGGACGCGGTCGAGGTTGGGCCACCGAGTGTCGGCATGCCCAGGGGGATCGGCATCTTCGTCTTGATACCCAGAGGCCCGGTGTCCTGGACGGTTCCCAATGGAACCTGCCAGGCCAGCTTCTGCGTGTTCAGATCGATGGCGCTCATGCTGCCAAAAGGCGGGTTGTTGCATGGCACGCCCAGTGGCGACTGCAGAATGTCGATTCTGATACCACCATAGATACCGGCAACTTGTGGACGAATTGTGCCCATGAAGCCTGGTACTTCATCAGTCGAAACTTTGAATTTCTTGGTGTTTTCCTTGGTGACCAAGGACATTCGCAGCGGCACACGCATGTCATTGACGAACATCATGCCGGTGTTTTCGTCGATGGAGATGCCACCCCAGTTCATGCCACCCAACAAGCCTGGCCATTCGATGTAGGGCTTTTCAGTTGGCGGCGTGAAGGGTCCAACGTAGACCGAGTCCTTAAACATGATTCGGCAATAGAGTTGATCGAAGGTACTCACGCCCCACATGGACTCCTCCGTCAGTGGCTCGGCACCGATCACCGGCATGCCAACCGAGTACGGCTGCGTCGGCGACAGGTGCTCGCCTTCGGCTGCTGGCGAGGTCGGTACTGGACGCTCCTGAACTTCAGTCACCGGCTTGCCGGTACGCCGATCCAATACAAAGATATGACCGGTCTTGGTAGTCTGGATCAGCACCGGGGTGGTCTCGCCCTGAGCATTCTTCATGTCATAAAGAACAGGCTGCGAAGGCAGATCGTAGTCCCACACATCGTGGTGGACGATCTGGTAGACCCATTTGGCCTTGCCTGTGGACGCGTCGACGGCGACCACTGCCGAGCCGTATTTTTCCTTGGCCTGGTTCCGATCACCCCCCCAATAGTCGGGTGGGCCGTTACCGGTTGGCAGGTAGACCAGGTTCAACGCTTTATCGTAGGTCGGAATGGTCCATACGTTCGGCGTTTCGAGCGAGAACTGATGATCGTCGGCGGCTGCATCTGCGCTCTCAGGCGCGCCTACATCCCAAGCCCATACCAACTTGCCGGTGAGCACGTCGAACGCCCGCACAGCGCCTGAAGGCTCGTTTGCGACGATATCGCGTACCCAGCCACCCACGACGGTCAGGTGGCCCATGACCACCGGCAGCGAGGTTGGGTGATAGCGCTTGCTGTTCTCTGTCGGGCCCATGCCTTTCTTGAGGTCGACATAGCCGTTGTCGCCAAAGCTTGGGCACAGCTCGCCGGTGTGGGCATCGAGCGCGAACAAGCGGGCGTCCACCGACGACACCAGAATGCGCTGGCGGCATTGCTGGTCGTTGCTGTACGACGCCTTGACCTCGGCCGTGAGACTGTCGTCCTTGTCGATATCGTAGTAACCGACGCCACGACAGGTTACGTGCTCTTCACTTTTGGCATGCGGATCGAACTTCCAGATCGGCTTGCCTGTGTCACCGTCGAGCGCTGTAATCAGATTTTCCGGGGTGCAGGAGTACAGAACACTACCAATCTGCAGCGGGGTGTTTTCGTCCACACCCGCGCCCGCGCCAGTGGTTCTGCGGCCTGTTCTGTAAGTCCAGGCAACCTGGAGCTTATTGACGTTTTCCGGAGTGATTTGCGTGTAGGGTGCAAACCGGGTGCC
The DNA here is from genome assembly GCF_036324085.1 of Pseudomonas auratipiscis. Classification (NCBI taxonomy): domain Bacteria; kingdom Pseudomonadati; phylum Pseudomonadota; class Gammaproteobacteria; order Pseudomonadales; family Pseudomonadaceae; genus Pseudomonas; species Pseudomonas auratipiscis. Next base: position 78,258 of record NZ_JAZDCU010000008.1, on the reverse strand, counting down.
CGACGCATTGCGGCCAAAGAACTCCCAGTTTTCCGGGGCTGATTGGGATGCCTTCGAAGCAGGCATGGCCGTCGTAGCCACTGGGTTGGAGACCGCACCGTGCGGAAAAAACGCCGCAACAAATGTGGCGATCAGTCCCAGGAACACGGCAAAACCAAAACGATTAGCCAAGCGCCGCGTGCGCAAGGAAGTGCCAGCAAGTGCTGCACTTACCCACAGACTAAGCGTGAGAATAACGGCCGGAACGACCAGGCGCGGAAGCAATTGCCAGTAACTGAACTGGCGTACTTCGTAAAAGGCCCAGACACATGTCGCCAGGAATATAACCACAGAAAGTGCAAGGCCAAGTCGCTTGCGAAGTAGATAAAGTGCAGCTAACAGCAAATACGCCAAGCCTGCTATCAAGTAATAACTTGATCCGCCCAACGCCAGCAATTTGATCCCGCCATAGATCAATGCAAGCGCCACGATAAAAGCCAGCAAAGAAAACAGCACCCTTGCGACGTCACTGATTGAGCGTCTTCCCTTATGGGAAAGATTGTCGTCCGTCATATGTAAATATGCCCTGTTGGTGAATACAGAACGGCTCCCACAGAAGGTGAGAAAATCGGCCGAATGATCGGACCGTCCTGTATCTGGCTACGCGTGGTTAGTTCAAAATCCCTATGCACTACCCTGCCGAGGCAAGTAAGCATGGAAGATCAGCGGCGCACATTGCCGCCAATACGTTTAGGCCCGGATGCTGACGTTAGGTCGCCGCAACCCGGCAGTCTGGAATCGAAACTCGACGCGAGTTCGATATTCAAGATGGAGTCAAGGCGGCCGCTACCGGTTTGGATAGATAGCTGCGCGCCCTGACTCTAGGGACAGTTTATCGCGATGGCCTTTTGGGATAATTCCAAAAGACTGGAAAACAATGTTGATGAAACAGTAACAATCCGGCGACTCGCTGGGTTAACTCAGCCAACTCGAGTTGAGCAATATAAAGCTGAGCATCATCCATAATACGAGTGCCAGATGGGTTAACTGCAGGCCCTCCTGGCGTATCCAGTAGCCAAACCAGAGTCCTCCCAGCAACATGGCAAAAATAGAACCCAGCGCTGCACTCAAGGAAAGATTCAGCCACGACCGAGCGACTTCCAAGCTATCGCCAAATACAAGGTTGTAGCAGCCCGTCCACGCGCTGACGACTGCTGCCAACTGCAGCAACACAATGATCGACAGGGCCAATTTGTGCAGAGCAGGAGAGTCCATGCTTCGCTTGAGCAACGGAATATCGATCCGCGGGTGCTGCTTGAGCGGAGCCATCGACAAGGTGGCGCCAACGGCCCCCACCGAAGCGGAAAACGCCTGAAGGTTGTTGATCAGAGCAATACTCAGCCACAGGCTGAACCCCAGGAAGTGGACAGCCAGAAAAAACAGCTGCGAGGTTTCCGTATCCATCACAAGTCCTTGCAAATTAATTATTGAGAGGCCATTGCCTGCTGGAGCTGCGTGCTGGTTGCAGGCGTTCTCCAAGCGAGTGCTTTGTACAGATCGACGACATTTCGATAAGACGCGGTTTCTGCCTGGGAGATGTCCTGGCGCATTCGGAGCAACTCGCGCTGGCTTTCCAGCACTGCCTGATAGCTGCCCGATCCGCTGTCATAACGCCGACTGGCGATATCGAACGAGACCTCGGCATGCCGGGCTGAACGCACCAGGGTTTGCAGGTGCCGCTGATGCTCGGTGAGCTGCACAATCGCCCCTTCCACCTCTTCGATAGCGAGCAGGAGCACCTGCTCGAAGCGTTCGGTTTCAGCTTCGGACAATGCTTGCGCAGCGCGCAGACGCGCCCGAACGCTCCCTAGATCAAACGCCGGCCAGGTCACTCCGGGGGTCAGTTCGAACGCGCGCGAGGCGCTGCCGACATCAGCATTGCGTAAGGCAAAAAAGCCGATAAAGCCGCCAAGACTGAGTCGGGGATAGAAATCTGCGGTTGCCGCGCCCACTTCCTCGACCCGCGCCGCCAGCAGCCGCTGAGCGCGAATCACATCAGGACGATTGAGAATCAGGGCATTCGGATCCCCGAGTGGCATCTGCCGGGCCAATGGTAGTGGTGGCGCGTCCTCAAGCGGCACAGGAGCACTGCCTGGACGCTGGCCAGATAGCACTTGCAGGCGATACAGGTTTCTTTGCAATCGGCCCTGGAGTGGCGCAATCGCCGCCTGCGCAAGCAGCAACTTGCTCTGGGCGCTTTCACGGTCTTCAGGCAAGCCACTGCCCAGCAGCATCTGTGCTTCGACCATGCGCACAGTCTCCCCCCAACTGCGCACTTCATCATTGGCCAACAACAATTGCTGGCGCAAACCTTGCGCCGCGAAATAGGTCTGCGCCACTTCAGCGGCAATGCTCAGTTGCACCTGTTCGACATCGGCCTGCGACGCTTCGACTCGTGACTGCGCAGCGCTGCTCAAATGATCGAGACGGCCAAACAGATCCAGCTCCCACTGCACGTCGAGCCCTGCTCGCCATGATTCGGACAAACTGCGCTGCGGTCGAGTGTCCGGCGCTTCCCGTTGCTCAATGCTGCGTTGATAGGTGAGCTCGCTGGTAACCACCGGCAGTCGTTGCAGCGCTTGCTCATCGAAGTTCGCCCGCGCCAGCAACAGGCTCGCTCGGGCCTGACGTACATCGCGGTTGTGCGCCACAGCGGTAGCGATCAGTTGCTCCAGCTGAGCATCGTCGAAAAACGTCCACCAGGCTGCGTCAGGTTGTATGGCCGTGTTTGCAAACTCCCGCACCTGGGGACTGACGTATTCGATTGGCGCCACCTGCGGGGCCTTGCCTTCGGGGCCGACCGAGCAAGCAGCAAGGCTCAGCAGCGCACTCAGCAGGACCGGATAACGTTTCAGGTTGTTCATGGTCGCTCCTCAGACAGCACGGATGCCAAGACGCCGTTCGGCTTCTTCAAGTTGCTGTTGGCGCGGGCTGTGGACTCGGTGATCCCGCGCCAGCCAGACGTAGATCGTCGGCAGTACAAACAGGGTGAACAGGGTCCCCACCACCATGCCACAGACGATCACCACGCCAAGGCCGAAACGGCTATTGGCTCCGGCCCCACTGGCAAACAACAGTGGCACCACACCAAATGTCATCGCCGCCGTGGTCATCAGTACCGGACGCAAGCGAATCTGCGCAGCGCGAACAATTGCTGCCGTTCGATCGAGGTTTTCACGAACCTGTATCTCGTTGGCAAACTCCACCATTAAAATGCCGTGCTTGCTGATCAGGCCAATCAGGGTAACGAGGCCTATTTGGGTATATATATTGAGCGTGGCCCAGCCCAGTGCCAGTGGCAGCAAGGCGCCGCAAATGGACAAGGGCACCGTCACCAGAATGATCAGTGGGTCCATCAGGCTTTCATACTGCGCAGCAAGCACCAGATAGATCACCACCAAGGCGGCAAGAAAAGCCCACATCAAGGCAAAGCCTTCCTGCACGTATTGACGGGATTCCGATTGCCAGTCATGACTGAAGCCCGGCGGCAACTCGGCAGCGAGCTGCTGCAAAAAATCCACGGCCTTGCCCATTGAGACACCGGGTGCGGCTATCGCCTGCAGCGTGCTTGCATTCTGCTGATCGAACTGCAGCAAGCGGTTTGGCGCCACCGTCATTTCCAGGCGCACCACCACCGACAGCGGCACAAGTCGACCGTCACTGGCACGCACGTATTGACGGGCAAGCGCCGCGGGGCTCAATCGCTGATCATGGATGCTTTGCGGAATAACGTCATAGGAACGGCCATAGAGCGCGAAACGATTGATGTACTGCTCGCCGACCAACACGCCAAGCGACTCGCCGATATCCTCCATGCTGATACCCAGGCTGGCAGCCTTGGCTCGGTCGATGCTGATTTTCACCACCGGATTGTTGTAGTCCAGGTCGCTGTCGACCATGCTGAACAGGCCACTCTCGCGAGCGCGCTGCTTGAGCGTTTCCATAGTCTGATACAGCACGGGGTAATCCTGAGCGCTGCGCAACACCATTTGCACGGGCAAGCCACCGCTGGAGCCTGGTAGCGAAGCCACCTGGAAAGCGAAAATGCTGCTGCCCTCGACGTCACTCGCCGCATGCTGCAGCTCGGCCTGAATTTGCGCCGCCGAGCGCTTGCGCGCTTCCCAGGTCGTCAGGTTGATACCGCCGAAACTGCTGGCCGGTCCATCCGTCCCATTGATGATCCAGGTGTCGGTGGTTTCCGGAATCGACTTCATGACTTGATCCAGCTTGCTGGCGAAGCGTTCCACGTATTCAAGGCTGGCATGCTGGGGCGACTTGATTGCAGTCAGCACCGCCGCCTGGTCTTCCGGTGGCGCCAGCTCGCGCTGCGGCAACTGGTACAACCAGGGCAGGCTCATGCACACCAGCAACGCCACACCACCGCTGATCCAGCGCCTGGAAAGGGAATGGCCAAGTGCCTGTCCATAAACCGCCGCCAGCCCTCCAAAGAGCTTCTCGGCCAACTTGGCCATTGGTCCATCCTGCTGACCCGGTTTGAGCAACAGCGAACTCATCACCGGCGACAAGGTGAGCGCCACCACCCCAGAAACGATTACTGCACCCGCCAGAGTCAGGGCGAATTCACGAAACAGCGTACCGGTCAGCCCGCCGATCAAGCCGATCGGGGCGTATACAGCCGCCAGCGTCAGGGTCATGGCGACCACCGGACCTGCGATTTCACGCGCACCGGCCAAGGCAGCGGCAACCGGCGACTGACCCTCCTCGATATGCCGATGAACGTTTTCAACCACGACGATGGCGTCATCCACCACCAAACCGATGGCTAGCACCATCGCCAGCAAGGTCAGCAAGTTGAGGCTGAAGCCAAACATCAACATCAACCCCGCAGCCCCCAGCATCGACAGCGGAATAGCCATGACCGGTATCGCCACGCTACGCAGCGAGCCCAGACACAGCCAAATCACCACAACCACAATCAGCATCGCTTCGAGCAGTGTACGAATTACCTCGTGGATCGAAGCCTCGATAAAGCGCGCCGTCTCGTAGGCCAGCGCAACAGTTACCCCAGGAGGCAGGGTTTTCTCGATTTGCGGCAGCAGCTCACGAATGCCATCGACAATGACCAGGGGGTTGCCCGACGGCGTGGGGAAAAGTCCCAGATGCACTGCCGGCTTGCCATCCATCGTTGCACTGGTCTGGGTTGCGGCAGCATTAAGCTCGACGGTGCCCACATCACGCAGGCGCACAAGATCGGTACCGTCGTTGCGGATGATCAAGTCGCGAAATTCTTCGACGCTGGTCATATCGGTATCGATACTGATGTCGGCAAGTACGTACTGCCCGCGAACCTGCCCCGGCGTGGCCTGGTAGTTATTGTTGCGCACGGCTTGAGCGATATCTGCGGCCGTTACCCCACGCCCCGCCATGCGCTCGCTGTCCAGCCACAAACGCATGGCCAGGTTCTGCCCGCCAAAGGTCTGCACCTTGGCAACACCCTCGATGCCTGAAAACTGCGGCTCGACCACGCGTGAGAGGTAATCGCTCAGTTCCGGGGTCGACAATGTATCGCTGGCAAAGCCTACGTAGGCCACCGCTGTCGAGTCGCCCGCGGACAGTTCCACGACCGGGTCGTATGCCTTCTCCGGCAACCGGTAGCGCACCTGGTTCACCTTGGCCATGGTTTCGGCCAGGGCTTGGGTCGAGTCCCGATTGAGGGTCATGCGCAGGGTGATCAGGCTGCGCCCCTGAAGCGACGAAGAAGATAAGTAATCAACGCCCTCCACCGAGGACACGGCCTGAGTGATCGGCTGAGTGATAAAGCCTTGCATCAACTCGGCGGACGCCCCCGGGTACTGCGTGGTGATGGTGATGGTCGAACTTTCGAGCAGTGGGTACTGACGAACGGGCAGTTTGGCCATGGCGAACAGCCCCACCAGCACGATCAGACTGCTGACCACCAACGCCAGCACTGGGCGACGAACGAACAGGTCAGTGAACCTCACGACGGTGCTCCCCGACGGCGCTTTGCAGAGTGTCCGCGGGCACCGTTTCAACGTGCATGCCATCACTGAGTTTGAGCTGACCGGAAACGACCACCCGATCACCTTCCTTCAATCCCGAACTGACCTCTATCTGTCCCTGCCAGCGCTCCCCCGTGGTGACCCCGGTGCGACTGACGACAATGCCGCGCTCATCATCCTCGGTAGCGATGAATACCGTTTGCCCGTAAGCGGTGTAGGTAATCGCCGTCTCAGGCACGGCAAGCACCGAAGACGGTCGCAGCGCATTGAGACGGACACTTGCATACATGCCGGGCTGCAACTGCCCATCCGGATTGGCCAAGGTTGCCTGCACCTGCACCTGGCGTGCCTGGCTGATCATCGGATCGACCGCCGTCACCTCGGCGGACAACTGCCGCTGTGCAAACGCATTGACCGCAAGTGCCAACGGTTGTCCGACGCGCAGCACTGGCGCATCTTGCTCATCCAGCGAGAAATTGACGTGCAGATAACGTGCGTCCACCAAGCTGACAACGGCTTCGCCAGCATTCAAATGCTGCCCCAGGTGAACTCGACGAATTCCGACCGTTCCAGCAAAAGGTGCACGGATCGCCTTCTGCGCAATCAACGCTTCGATCTGAAGCAGCTCTCCCTTGGCCACCTCCACAGCGGTCGACGCGCTCTCAAACTGCTCCTGCGTAGCGACATTTTCTGCTCGCAGCTTGCGTGTACGTTGCAACAACGTCTCGCTGTTATGCAATTTGGCTCGCAATTGCACACGCTGGGCCTGCTCCGGCGCGTCGTTGAGCTGGACCAGCAACTGCCCAGCCTTGATCACTTGCCCGGATTCGAAGGCAATGCGAGTGATACGACCCGCCGCCTCCGCCGCCACCAGAACCTGGCTGGCGGCTTCCAACTCTCCTGCGGCAAGGGACTGGCGTGGAATATCCAGGCGCACGACCTTGGCCAGTGCCACCTTGGTTGCCGGCCACGCAGCAAATTCCTGCTCTGCCGAACGGTTGCCAGTAAATGCATACACACTGGCCAGTCCGCCGACCACTGCGGCACCCACAGCCAAATACATCCTTTTGCCCATGCCTTGCTCCGATCCTCAGGGGTGTGCTCACTGCCAGTTGCAGGAAAGATCGGAGCGGACTATAAAACCTCAACTTAACTTGAGGTCAACAACTGTGGCGGGGAACGAAAGAACGGATAGCTCGCGGTCACTCACCATCGGTGAAGTGGCCAGACGCAGCGGTGTGGCTGTTTCCACCCTGCACTTCTATGAGTCCAAAGGCTTGATCGCCAGTACGCGAAGCGCCGGCAATCAACGGCGCTTCCCAGCCTTGGTGCTACGCACCATCGCCATTATCAAAGTGGCGCAACGCACCGGTATTCCACTGGAGGAGATCAAGAACGCCATCGGCAAGTACCCACCCAACAGCAAAGTGACGGCGGCTCAATGGGGGGAAATGTCATCAGCCTGGCGAGAAGACTTGAACGCCCGCATCCGTACCCTGGAAGCGTTGCGCGACAGCCTGGACAATTGTATCGGCTGCGGCTGCCTGTCCCTGGATGACTGCCCGCTGCGCAACCCTGATGACACCTTGGGCAAAGAAGGCCCAGGGCCGAGAGTCCTGGAAGGCGAAGGTATACGGCGTTGTTGAGCTACTGATTTAAGGCCTGTCTCGGTGGCGTGCAAGACGAGGCTTGTTTGCCTCATCAGCGCCACCCGCGCACCGGCGACTCACTACCGCAGAGTGAAAAAAGAGGACCAGCGGGGCTAGGCACATTTTTAGTTGTACGATAACGTATCTCTACTCGAGTACCACTGCGTTTCCCAATGTGTCCTACAGGGTGTTCTACAACAATGAATCCACAAGAACTGAAATCCATCCTCTCCAGCGGCCTGTTGTCTTTCCCGGTCACCGACTTCAATGCCCAGGGCGACTTCAACCGCTCGGGCTACATCAAGCGCCTGGAATGGCTGGCCCCATACGGCGCCAGCGCCCTGTTTGCGGCCGGTGGTACCGGCGAATTCTTCTCCCTGGCTGCCAGTGAATATTCGCAAATCATCAAAACTGCGGTCGACACCTGCGCCACCAGCGTGCCGATTCTGGCCGGTGTCGGCGGATCGACCCGTCAAGCCATCGAGTACGCGCAAGAAGCGCAGCGCCTGGGCGCCAAAGGCCTGCTGCTGCTGCCGCACTACCTCACCGAAGCCAGCCAGGACGGCGTTGCCGCCCACGTTGAAGCGGTGTGCCGCTCGGTGGATATCGGTGTGGTGGTTTACAATCGCAACGTCTGCCGCCTGAATGCCACGCAACTGGAGCAACTGGCTGAACGCTGCCCGAACCTGATTGGCTACAAGGATGGCCTGGGTGACATCGAGTTGATGGTGTCGATTCGCCGCCGCCTCGGTGATCGTTTCACCTACCTCGGCGGTTTGCCGACTGCCGAGGTCTACGCCGCGGCTTACAAGGCCCTGGGCGTGCCTGTGTACTCCTCGGCAGTGTTCAACTTCATTCCGAAAACAGCGATGGATTTCTATCACGCCGTCGCCCGGGACGATCACGCTACCGTGGCCAGGATCATCGACGAGTTCTTCCTGCCCTACCTGGACATCCGTAATCGCAAGGCCGGTTACGCCGTGAGCATCGTCAAGGCCGGGGCCAGGATCGCTGGCTACGATGCCGGCCCGGTACGTACGCCACTGACCGAACTGACAACCCAGGAGTACGAGATGCTGGCCGCGCTGATCGACAAGCAGGGTGCGCAATAACGGCTGACGCACCCTGGCGGCCAAGGGTCGCCGGAGCCGAAGCCTGAGCGCTTCGGCTCCACACAACCAGAACCCCGCACAAAAATAATTAGTGGGAGTACATCTGCATGCAAGCGACTAAAAAGACGCATGTACGCTATCTGATCCTGTTCATGCTGTTCATCGTGACCACGATCAACTACGCCGACCGAGCCACCATTTCCATTGCTGGCTCCAGCTTGCAGAAGGATCTGGGTATCGATGCGGTCACCCTTGGCTACATCTTCTCGGCTTTCGGTTGGGCGTATGTGCTGGGACAGATTCCCGGTGGCTGGCTGCTTGACCGCTTTGGTTCAAAGAAGGTCTACGCTCTGAGCATCTTCACCTGGTCTGCGTTTACCGTACTGCAAGGCTTTGTCGGCTATCTGCCGGTGGCCAATGCGATCATTGCTCTGTTCATGCTGCGCTTTCTGGTCGGTTTCGCCGAGGCGCCGTCGTTCCCTGGCAACGCCCGAATCGTCGCGGCCTGGTTTCCGACAGCCGAACGCGGCACGGCTTCTGCAATCTTCAATTCAGCGCAATATTTCGCCACCGTACTGTTCGCCCCGTTGATGGGCTGGATCGTTCACTCCTGGGGTTGGGAGCACGTATTCATCGTGATGGGGGTGCTGGGCATTCTGTTCTCCGTCGCCTGGCTCAAACTGATCTACAACCCCAAGGAACACCCGATGGTCAGTACTGCCGAGCTTGAGTACATCGAGCAGAACGGCGGCCTGGTGGACATGGACAAACCCAAGCAGGCTGGCAAGAGCGGACCGAAATGGGACTACATCAAACAGTTGCTCAGTAGCCGCATGATGCTCGGTATCTACCTGGGACAGTACTGCATCAACGCAATCACCTATTTCTTCCTCACCTGGTTTCCGGTGTACCTGGTGCAGGAGCGAGGCATGTCGATCCTCAAGGCCGGCTTCATTGCCTCCTTACCAGCGATCTGCGGCTTCGTCGGCGGAGTGCTGGGCGGGATAATTTCCGACCACCTGCTGCGCCGTGGCCACTCGTTGACCTTCTCACGCAAGACACCGATCGTTATCGGCCTGCTGCTCTCGACGTCGATGATCATCTGTAACTATGTCGATGCCGAATGGATGGTGGTCGCCATTATGGCCCTGGCGTTCTTCGGCAAAGGCCTCGGTGCGCTCGGCTGGGCAGTGGTATCCGACACCTCGCCAAAACAGATCGCCGGCTTGTCGGGGGGTATGTTCAACACCTTCGGCAACATCGCCTCGATTACCACGCCGATCATCATTGGTTACATCATCAGCGCCACCGGGTCGTTCAAGTGGGCACTGGTATACGTCGGCGCCAACGCCCTGGTAGCCGTGTTCAGCTACCTCGTGATAGTCGGTCCTATCAAGCGCATCGAACTGCGCGAAGATGCCAGCAAGAACGGTAATGCCCAGGCGCAACCAGCCAGCGGTACCCTGGCTGAATCCCGTCATTGAGTAAAACGCCTGCGACCGCGGTTGCAGGCCTGCTGATCAGCCTGAATAAAGTACAAGAAGGGCCAACCCATGCACATGATCGAACACGCTGACTCACCACGCTACGTACGCCTGCATGAACAGGACAACGTTGTTGTCGTGGTGAATGATCAGGGGGTCGCTGAAGGCAGCCGCTTTGCCGATGGCCTGACGGTGGTCGAAGGGATTCCGCAAAGCCACAAGGTGGCACTGGTAAACATCGCCAAGGGCGAACCGGTGGTGCGCTATGGCCAGGTAATCGGCTACGCGCTGCAAGACCTGGTTCAAGGTAGCTGGGTGAAGGAAACCCAGCTGGCCATGCCATCGGCGCCAGCACTCGACAGTCTGCCGATGTCTGACGCGGTCCCCGCTGCACTGCCGCCATTGGAAGGCTACACCTTTGAAGGTTACCGCAACGCCGACGGAACCGTCGGTACCCGCAACATCCTCGGTATTACCACGACGGTGCAGTGTGTGACCGGGGTACTGGATCATGCAGTCAACCGCATTCGCAACGAGTTGCTGCCCCGCTACCCCAATGTCGATGACGTGGTCGCCTTGACCCATAGCTACGGTTGCGGTGTGGCGATCAACGCCCGCGATGCCTACATTCCGATTCGCACCGTGCGCAACCTGGCCCGCAATCCCAACCTGGGCGGCGAAGCACTGGTCATCAGCCTGGGCTGCGAGAAGCTGCAAGCCGGGCAAGTGATGCACGAGGATGATGCTAGCGTCGACCTCAGCGAACCTTGGCTGTACCGCCTGCAGGACGCCAGTCATGGCTTCGGCGAAATGATCGAGCAGATCATGGCGCTGGCTGAAACTCGCTTGAAAAAACTCGACCAGCGCCGCCGCGAAACAGTCCCGGCTTCGGCGCTTATCCTCGGCATGCAGTGTGGCGGCAGCGATGCATTTTCCGGCATCACTGCCAACCCTGCACTGGGCTACGCCTCGGATCTATTGGTTCGCGCTGGCGCGACGGTGATGTTCTCGGAAGTCACCGAAGTACGCGACGCCATCTACATGCTCACCTCTCGGGCGCAAACGCCGGAAGTCGCGCAGGCGCTGGTACGCGAGATGGATTGGTACGATCAGTACCTGCAACGCGGCGAGGCCGATCGTAGCGCCAACACCACGCCAGGCAACAAGAAAGGCGGTTTGTCGAATATTGTCGAGAAGTCCCTGGGCTCGATCGTCAAATCCGGCAGCAGCGCCATCAACGGTGTGCTTGGCCCTGGCGAGCGTGTTACCGGCAAGGGCCTGGTATTCTGCGCCACCCCGGCCAGCGATTTTGTCTGCGGTACGCTGCAACTGGCGGCCGGGATGAACCTGCATGTGTTCACCACCGGGCGCGGCACACCTTACGGGCTGGCCATGGCACCGGTGGTCAAGGTCTCGACCCGTACCGAGCTTGCCGAGCGCTGGCCTGACCTGATCGACATCGATGCCGGGCGCATCGCAACCGGGCGCGCCAGCATCGAAGAGCTGGGCTGGGAGTTGTTCCACTACTACCTTGATGTAGCCAGCGGCCGCCAACAAACCTGGGCCGAACGCTACAAGCTGCATAACGACATAACCCTGTTCAATCCTGCACCCATCACCTGACAGCAAATTAGCCACAAGGCGCTGTACACAGCCTTGCGCACCGCTTGAGTCTCGTAGAGTCATACGATGTCGGTTATCCAACCTTACTTACAGAGCCAGGAGATTTCCATGCCCACCGTTCTCGGCCACAACTTCATTGCCGGCGCACGCAGCGCTGCAGGTACCCAGCAGTTGCAAAGCCGCGACGCCCACAGTGGCGAAGTCCTGCCGTTCACCTTCATCCAGGCCACTGAAGCTGAAGTGGACAGTGCTGCGCGCGCAGCCGAAGCCGCTTTCGTACAATTCCGTCAACTGAGCCCGGCCCATCGCGGTGAGTTTCTGATGGCCATCGCCGACGAGCTAGACGCCCTGGGCGATGACTTCGTCGCCATTGTCTGTCAGGAAACCGCCCTACCCCCGGCACGTATCCAAGGCGAACGCGCGCGTACCAGCGGACAGATGCGCCTGTTCGCGAACGTGTTGCAACGCGGCGACTTTCTTGGCGCGCGCATCGACCTTGCGCTGCCCGAGCGCAAGCCAATGCCACGGGCCGACCTGCGCCAGGTGCGCATGGGTGTAGGCCCGGTCGCAGTGTTCGGCGCCAGCAACTTTCCACTGGCTTTCTCCACCGCCGGTGGTGATACCGCCGCCGCTCTGGCCGCGGGCTGTCCAGTGGTGTTCAAGGCGCATAGCGGCCATATGGCCACGGCTGACCACGTTGGTTGCGCCATCGTTCGCGCCGCCGAGCGTACAGGTATGCCTAAAGGTGTGTTCAACATGATTTTCGGTGCCGGTGTCGGCGAATGGTTGGTCAAGCATCCAGCAATCCAGGCGGTTGGCTTCACTGGCTCACTGAGCGGCGGCAATGCCCTGTGTAAAATGGCCGCCGAACGCCCGCAACCGATTCCAGTATTCGCCGAAATGTCGAGCATCAACCCAGTCATCCTGCTGCCCGAGGCGCTGACCAGTCGTGGTGAAACCGTTGCTCGCGAGTTGGCAGCCTCGGTGGTCATGGGCTGCGGCCAGTTCTGCACCAATCCTGGACTGGTGCTGGGTGTCAGCTCACCAGCGTTCAGCGCTTTCCAAGCGCATCTGCAGGAGCAGATGGCAATTCAGGCGCCACAGACCATGCTCAATGCCGCAGGCTTGCGCAGTTACAGCAAAGGCCTGGAACACTTGCACGCTCATGCAGGTATCAGCCATCTGGCAGGACAGCCTCAAGAGGGCAATCAAGCTCACGCGCAGTTGTTCAAAGCAGATGTTGCGCTGTTGCTTGAAGGTGATGAGCTGCTTCAAGAAGAAGTGTTCGGTCCCACCACCATCGTTGTCGAAGCGCGCGATGATGCCGAACTCAAGATTGCCCTGCAGGGCCTTCGCGGCCAGCTGACAGCGACTTTGATTGGCGAACCCGGCGACTTGCAGGACTATCAGTGGCTGGTACCGCTGCTGGAACAGAAGGTTGGGCGGATTCTGGTCAACGGCTATCCAACCGGGGTCGAAGTCTGCGATGCCATGGTCCATGGCGGCCCGTATCCAGCTACTTCCGATGCCCGTGGCACCTCGGTTGGCACCTTGGCAATAGACCGATTCCTGCGCCCAGTGTGCTATCAGAACTATCCGGAGGCCTTGCTGCCAGACGCCTTGCGCAACAGTAATCCACTGGGATTGAAACGCCTGGTCAACGGTGAATGGTCGGCAGATCCGATTGCCTGAATGAGCTTCAGGTCCGGCCCGCCAAGAACGGGCACCTCGCAAGGGGCGGTTGGAACCGCCCTCATGCCTACTGCTGTTGCGCCTCGGCCTCTTCGTGAGCCAGGCGCAGGCGCTCGCGGCTGTTGGTCAGGTGCAGGCGCATGGCTGCACGCGCCGCATCAGCGTCCTGGCGGGCGATGGCCTCATAAATGGCTTCGTGTTCGTGGCTCAGCCGGCTCATGTAGTGCTGCTGGTCATCATGGGCCAGCCGTGCCGAGTTCAAGCGGGTGCGCGGAATAACGCTGGTACCCAGGTGAGACATGATGTCGGTGAAATAGCGATTGCCGGTGGCCATGGCAATCTGCAAGTGAAACTGAAAGTCTGAAGCCACCGCGTCGCTGGCATGGGCCGCGCTTTCATTGAGTGTATCCAGCGCCTCGCGCATCGCTGCCAGCTGTTCGGCACTACGGCGCATGGCAGCCAGACCCGCCGACTCCGTTTCCAGGCTGATTCGCAACTCCAGCACCGCCAGCACTTCGCGCAAGGTAACGATAGTCGCCGGGTCGATGCGAAAGCCACTGGGGCTCGGAGTATCGAGCACAAAGGTGCCGATACCATGACGAGTCTCCACCTGCCCTGCAGCCTGCAAGCGGGAAATTGCCTCGCGGACCACCGTACGACTGACGCCCTGCTCTTCCATGATCGCCGATTCGGTCGGCAACTTGTCGCCGCGTTTGAGGTGGCCGTCGCGAATGCGCTCGGTGAGGATGGTCACCAGCTCCTGAGCCAGGCTACGCGGCTTTCTGCGGGCTCGCGGCAGTGCACTGTGGTCTTTCATATCGAACATCTGTCCCGAATATTCTTCAACCCGGATGATAGCGCAATCGGTTGTACGATCACATGCAGCAAAAGCATTGCTGCTTGCGGATCATGATTGCTAGAATGAGAACGATTAACAATCATGTTTTTATCAAGGTTCCCGCGACGATGCAGTCCAGTGAGACACTGCAGTCGACCGATGTCGACCTGCTCTACCGCACCCATCATTCCTGGCTGCGCAGTTGGCTTCGAGGCAAAGTAGGGTGCCAGGAGCATGCTGCCGATCTTGCCCAGGACACCTTCGTTCGCCTGCTCAAGGCACGCCACGCTGCGCCACTCAAGCAACCCAAAGCCTACTTGAGCAGCATCGCCCGGGGTTTGATGATCGACCAGTTCCGGCGCAAGGCACTGGAGCAGGCCTACCTTGAAAGCCTAGCGGCACTACCGCAGTGCGAAACGCCGAGCGAAGAACAACGCCTGATCATTCTCGACACCCTGGAACGTCTTGATCAGTTGTTACAGCAACTCAAACCGCGCACGCGCCAAGCCTTTCTACTGGCCCAACTCGACGGCATGAGCTGTCCGAATATCGCGGAGCAATTGGGGGTGTCCAGGGCAACGGTGGAGCGTGACCTAGCCAAGGCCCTGTCCACCTGTTATCGGATGCGCTATGCCGACGCCTGATTCATCTCCCAAGCAGCAGCATGTCGACCAGGCTATCGAATGGCTGGTGAAGTTGCGTTTCGACACCCCGACAGTACAGACCAACCAGCGCTTTCAACGCTGGCTGGAGCAGCCCGAACACGCTCAGGCCTGGCAACGGGTTGCCCAGATGAGTGATGAAATCACCAGCCTGCCTGCGTCGCTCGCTCGCAACACCCTGCAAACCACCGAACGCCGACGTATTAGTCGGCGGGACAGCCTCAAGCTGCTGGGTCTACTCACAGTGGCTAGCAGCTTGGGCTGGATCAATCGTGATCGGCTCGGGCTCTCACCGCTGCTGGCTGACAATCACACCGGTACTGGCGAGCAGCGTACGCTCGACATCCAGGATGGCAGCCAGATCAAACTCAACACCGACAGCGCTATCGATCTGCATTTCAATCCGCACCAACGTTTGCTGACGCTGGTGCGTGGCGAAATCATTGTCGATGTCAGCAACGATACTGCCCATGGCAACGCCCGGCCGTTTCGTATCCAGACCAGAGATGGTTATCTGGAAACTCGCGACAGCCATCTGCTGGTACGTGAAAACTCCAACGGCATGCTCCTGGCAATCAAGCGCGGCGAAGTGAAGATGTATCCAGGCGCCGCCTCGGCGAGCAATGTGCCGCGTATCGTCTATCCGGGCGAAACGCTGTTGTTCGATGCCCAGGGACAAGTTCGCCAAGCCTTGACTCACAGTGACCCCTGGGGCTGGAGCGATGGCGTGCTCAGCGTCCAGCAGATGCCGTTGGGCGAGTTTGTCACTGAACTTGGCCGTTATCGGCCGGGGCTGCTGCGTTGCGCCGATGAGGTCGCGGCGCTCAAGGTCTCAGGCACCTACCAGTTGGCCAATACCGACCAGATCCTCAACCTGATTGCCCAATCGCTGCCAATCCGCGTCGACTACCGCACGCGCTTTTGGGTAAGCATTTCAGCATCCTGAAAATTGCAGAAAAATAAATGAGGTGGAATCTCATTTCTGTTCGGCCTGAAGGAATAAAGCCAAAACGCTGCCACTTTGTACCTTCAGGAGTTGTGCATGATGTCCCCTCGATTCATTCAACGCACCCGTTTGCGACGGGCCGTACATGCCGCACTGGTTGGTGCAGTGATAGCCAGTGCCGTTGTTGTTCCGCAGCTGGCCCATGCTGCCCCCGAGGGCAGCGGCCAGACCCAACAATGGAACATCGCCGCGGGCCCCTTGGCCCCGGCACTGGACCAGTTGGCGCGCCAGGGCCATCTGAATCTGTCGTTTGACGCCAGCAATCTGCAGGGTAAACACACCTCCGGCGTACGGGGCAATTACGATAGCAGCCAGGCGTTGAGCCTGGTGTTACAAGGCACCGGCGTGCAGATCCAGCAACAAGGTGCCAGCAGCTATCTGTTGCTTGCTCCGATCGATGCGGGCAGCGCCATGCAATTGGCCCCTACCAGCATTGGTGCCGAACGCCTGGGTGAAACCACCGAGAATACCGGCTCATATACCACCGGGGCGGTGACCATCGGCAAGATGCCCCAAAGCCTGCGACAAACCCCGCAATCGGTGACGGTGATCACCCGCCAGCGCCTGGATGACCAGAACATCACCAACCTCACCACCCTGCTCGAACAAACCCCTGGCGTCGTGGTGGACTTCACCGACAGTGAGCGGGTCAATTACATTTCCCGCGGCTATACAATCGACGCCATCCAGTACGACGGCGCGACTGTGGTGCAGGGCAGTGGCGGCGGGTCGTTCATCCAGAGTGATGCTGCGATCATCGACCGCGCCGAAATCCTGCGCGGAGCGACCGGCATGCTACGCGGCGCTGGTAACCCTTCGGGCACTGTCAACCTGGTGCGCAAACGCCCTACGCGCGAGTTCCAGGGAGAAGGCAGCGTCACGCTTGGTTCGTGGAATGCCCAGCGCTACGTTGCCGATCTCTCCGGACCACTGACCGAGACAGGCAACGTGCGCGGACGGGTCATCGCCGTGCATGATGACAAGGACCATTTCCAGGATGCGCGAATGGAGCGCAAGGAAACCTTCTACGGAGTGCTCGCGTTCGATCTGGACGAGCAGACCACCCTGACCACCGGCCTTGAATATGCATCTCTGGACGCTACCGGGGCCTGGGGCAACCTACCGGCCAATTACGACGGATCTCCCCTGCCACTGGGTCGCAGCACCTACCTGGGGGCCGACTGGAACCATTGGGACCGAAGCAACCTGCAAAGCTTCGCCGAGCTGGAGCACTTTTTCGACAACGACTGGCGGCTGAAACTGATGGCCACCCAAACTCATTTCCAGTTGGATGACCACGGCTTCAAGCAAACCTATTTCACCCGCGCCAGCGGCACCGCCAACCCGACCAACAATCCTTACCTGATGAACTATCAGGTCACTGAAGGCGATGGTGGTGAAAGCAAGCAGAACAACCTCAGCGCCACCCTCAATGGCCCCTTCCAGTTGTTCGGCCGCACACACGAACTGATGGTCGGGGTTGAGCGTATCCGCAACGACTCCTACGCCTCGGCCACCAATTTCACCACCTCAGGTGTATTCGACATTCGCGAATGGGACCCCAAGTACAGCCTGCCTGAACCGGACATCAATATCACCGCCCATCCCGTGCGAACGCGTACTACGCAGCAAGCCGCCTATGCGACGTGGCGTATTTCACTGGCCGAACCGCTGACCGCAATCATCGGTGCTCGTGCCAACTGGTATGACTACGAGCAGGAAAACAACACCCGTAGCAATGGCAAATTCAGCGTCGACAATAAAATCGTGCCCTATGCCGCACTGATCTACGACCTCAATGACAATTTCAGTACCTACGCCAGCTACACGGAGATTTTCAACCCACAGACCGCCACCGACATCAGCGGCGGCGTGCTCGACCCGGTAACGGGCGAAGCCTACGAAATGGGGATCAAGGGTGAGTTCTATGAGGGTCGGCTGAACACTTCGTTCGCGATCTTCCGTATCAACCAGGTCGGCAATCCTCTCGATGATCTCAGCGGGCCCTTCCCCTGCCCGCCAAACTACGCCAGCGGCTACTGCAAAGTGGCAGGGGGCAAAAACCGCAGCGATGGTTTCGAACTGGAAGTTTCAGGTGAAGTGCTGCCGGGCTGGCAGGTCTCCGGTGGCTACACCTACAACACCACTGAGTACCTGAAAGACACCGTCAGCAACACCGGCAACGCAATCCGCACTACCGACCCCAAGCGTATGCTCAAGTTGTTCACCAGCTACCGTTTGCCGGGTGAGCTGAGTGCATGGACAGTCGGCGGCGGTGTCCAGGCCCAGAGTGATATTTATGCACGCAGCGGCAATGCCGAAGCCTCGCAATCGGGCTATGCGGTGTACAACGCCCTGCTCGGTTACCGCTTCAACGAGCACTACTCGCTGCAGTTCAACGCCAACAATGTTTTCGACAAAAAGTACTATCGCCAAGCTCGGCCGACAGCAACCGGCTACTACTTTGGCGACCCTCGCAACTTCAACGTGACATTGCGCGGAACCTTTTGACACCAGACTCTACGCAGCCCATGCCGCCACAACCTTAAATAGCATCGCCTACCGAGCCGCTGCTCTGAGCCGGTAGGCCTTGCGATTGGCATTGCGAGCAAAGCAGACGAACAGCGCCGCCATGGCCGCCAGTGCCATGGGCAAGCCATGGGGAGCAACTTCCATTGCCGCGCCACTCACCAACGGCCCGACCAGACTGCCGACGCCCCACAGCAAACCAACACTAGCGTTAGCCGTGACCAGATCCTGCCCCTTGAACTGCTGGCCAATCAAAACCAGCGCCAAAGTGTAGACCCCACCGGCAACAGCACCCAGCACCACCAGCGCCGGCCACAGCAGCCATTGCACTTGCAACAGCCATGGCAAGGCAATGCCGATGAGCATCGCCACGACGCCACAGATCAGGTGCACTCTGGTTCGCTCACTGCGGTCCGCCAGCCAGCCAAGCGGCAACTGGAACAGCATGTCACCGGTCAGAATCACCGTGACCATCAACGCTGCCACGCCCACCGCAAAGCCATGGCTTGAGGCATACACCGGCATCAGCGAAAGAATCACCGCGTCGAAGAAAGAGAAGAACAGCACGCCCATGCACAGGGCCGGTGCCACCTTGAAGAACCCTGCCAGAGAAAAACTCTTCTCGGCTTCTTCACCATGTTCCACGTGGTCGTCTGGCACGGTCAACACAATGCAGATCAGGGCCACGCCATAGCAGGCAGTCACCACTGCTGTCACCCAGGCGCTTTGCGCGCCGACCAGGGCCAGCATTGCCGGGCCAAGCATCTGGAAGCCGGTGAAGGCCGTGGCGTACAGGGCCATGATTTTGCCGCGGTTGTGCTCCGGACTCAGTTCGTTGACCCATGACTCGCCGAGAATGATCGCAATGCCCATACCGACACCCAGCCCCAGGCGCAGCAACCCCAGCAAATAGAGCGATGAGAACGCCCATTCGAGCAGGCCGATGCTCAAGGTGCACAGACCAAAGCAGAGCAAATAGATAGTGCGCCGAGTCAGATGTCGACAACAGGCATCGACCATGAAAGCCGAGAGCATCATTCCTGCCGCCGGAATCGCCGAGAGGATGCCGATCTGCAGGGTGCTGGCACCTGCCTCGAGCAGTCGCAGGGACACCAATGGCAGGCTTGCCCCAAGACTGAAACCAACCACCGAAACGGCGAACAACAGGCCCGCCAGAAAACGCTTGTTCATTACTACTCCACTCACCGCCTCCGGCGCGATATCGCTCCCGGGCGCGGCTAGACACGACCATGAAAATGTTCAGGTGCACAACGACCGGCCACGGCTAGACACCGGGCGAATAACGGCCTTGTTAGAGGGCGTGGAGGTGTGGGGAGAAGGTAAAGGCGAACAGCACACTGCGCCGACGCTTGAGGACAGTATCGCTCGGCCAATCGCAGCAGCGGGTCAGGATGACCGGCTGGCAGAACTGGTAGGAGTGTTGGGAGCGATTCATCAATCGGTTACACATGTGAGGACGGGCGGCACTCTAGGAGAACCAATGCCACCCGTCAATAGCCCGATCTTGAGCCTTCAGCGCTTTGCGGTAGACGGTAGCAAAATCGCCAGCAGGCCGAACAACGGCAGGTATGAGCACAAGCTGTAGACGTATTCGATGCCTTTGAAGTCGGCCAGGTAGCCAAGCAATGCGGCACCGATACCGCCAAAACCGAACATCAAACCAAAGAAGATCCCGGCGATCATGCCGACATTACCCGGCACCAATTCCTGGGCGTACACCACAATGGCCGAGAAAGCCGAAGCCAGGATGAAGCCAATGACCAGGCTGAGGACGCTGGTCCAGAACAGGTCGACATAAGGCAGCAGCAGAGTGAACGGGGCAACACCGAGGATGGAGAACCAGATCACCGCCTTGCGTCCGATACGGTCACCAATCGGTCCACCGAAGAACGTCCCGGCGGCCACAGCGCCAAGAAACAGGAACAGGTACATCTGTGAACTGGCAACCGACAGATCGAACTTCTCGATCAGGTAGAAGGTGTAATAGCTGGTGAAACTGGCCATGTAGAAGTATTTGGAGAACACCAACAGCGCAAGCACCACCAGCGCTCCGGTCACTCGACCGCGCGACAAACCATGAGTCGCCGCTTGGCCAGCCTTGGCCTTGAACACGTTCAAGTGCTCGCGGTACCAACGACTCAAACCATAGGTAACCAGCACCGCAAAGACCGCGAACAGGCCGAACCAGACCACATTACCCTGACCAAACGGAATGATGATCGCTGCCGCCAACAGCGGGCCGAAAGCCGAGCCGGCATTGCCACCCACCTGGAAAGTCGACTGCGCCAGGCCAAAACGACCGCCCGAGGCCAGTCTGGCAATACGCGAAGTTTCCGGATGGAAGGTTGAAGAACCGATACCTATCAAGGCCGCCGCAAGCAGGATCATGGCAAAACTGCCGACGTAAGCCAGCATGACGATCCCCACCAACGTACACAGCGTACCCAGCGGCAGCAGGTTCGGCATCGGTTTGCGGTCTGTATAGAAGCCTACCCAGGGTTGCAACAGCGATGCTGTGACCTGGAACGTCAGGGTAATCATGCCCACCTGGGCAAAGCTCAGGTCGTAGTTGGCTTTGAGCAGTGGGTAGATCGACGGCAGCACTGCCTGGATCAAGTCGTTGATCAGGTGGGCCAGCGCACACGCGGCGATGATCCGCATTACCAGCGGGCTGCTCTGGGCAGCCGGGGCGCTTACGGGTGTAGGGGACGAGGCGCTGCTGACAGCCATGACAAAGTCTTCCATCCGGTGGTTGGGATCCAATTATCCAGAATTCGTTAGCAAGCGCACTATTATTTTCGACGAGCGTTACATCTACGCACTTGTTAATAATTCTCAATAACGTTAGCATTTTCTTCATCACCCACCGCTCCTGCCTCTCAGAGCAATCCGCACGCCATGTCCAACGATCCGGACAATCGCAGCCTAACGCTGCTTTATCAGCAGCATCGCAGCGAACGGACATCGCCGCGCGACTGGGCCTCGATCCTCGCGCCGTGGAGCGTCATTTGAACAAAGCCCTGAGCCATTGCGCAGCGGCCGCCCTGAATACTTCACGCAAGACTGAACAGCCATGAACACAGCGCCAAATTCAGCTGAACCGACCGAAACTGGCGACCGTGAACAACAGGCACTCGACTGGTTCACCAGGCTGCGCGCCGATGACCTCGACGATGAGCAAATGCAAGCGTTCGAGCGCTGGCGTCTGACGCCGGAAAACGCCCGGGTATTTGCCGAAGTCGAGTTGTTCTGGCAGCAATTGGAAATGCCAGCCCGCCGCCTGCACAAGATCGAACGGCGCAGCGCCCCTCGCTCCTGGGGCGGCTGGGCGGTAGCAGCGAGCATCTTGCTGATCAGCGGACTGGTCATGCTGCAACTTCCTCTGCTGCAACGCTTGAACAGTGATGTGGCCACCGCTCCCGGCGAGCGTCGGCAGATTCAGTTGGCCGACGGCTCCAAGCTGACACTTGGCAGTGCAAGCGCCGTGGATATCGACCTGCGTGGGCCCGTGCGCAAGATTCGCTTGGTCCAGGGGCAGATGTTCATTGATGTAACCCACGATGGCCGTCCCTTTGTGGTGGACGTCGACGAGGCACAGGTTCAGGTGCTGGGCACGCGTTTTTCGGTGAGCCGTGGCCACGATCATGATGAGGTGGTGCTGCTCAAGGGCAAGGTCGAAGTCAGCAGCGGTAGTGGCGACAAGCGCATGCTTGCTCCTGGCCAGCGCTTGACCCTGAGCGGCAGCCGCCTGGATCAGGTCGAAAATGTCGATGCCGAGCGCTTGCTGGCTTGGCGCAGTGGACAGTTGCGGGTACGCGAAGTCCCTTTGCGCGATGTGCTGCAGCAACTTGCCGATTATCAGGGCAGCCGCCTGCTCTACATCGACGAGCAGGTTGGTCGGCGTCTGGTCAGTGGCAGTTTCAACCTTGACCAGGCCGGGGCTGCCCTCGATGCCCTTGCCAGTAACCAGAACCTGCACATCGACAACCTTGCAGGGCAATGGATCATCGTTCGCTGATCTGGGCGAAGAATATTTTTCCGCGCACTCGGTAATTCCTGATTCTGCTGCGTCAGACCTCCACATAAGAAGCATTAACATTTGTATTCTCTGGGGGAGGACACATGCAGTACCCACGCGATTTCGCTTTCACGCGCTAGCCGCTTACCCGCGCCGGCGCCCAGGCCGTCACGGGTGACGATGATCCCCGGGGCCGCCTCGAGGGCATCGCTGAGGTTGGTAAGACGTTGGTCATCGAGGCGCTGGCGGGTCATCACCGTTAGCGATTGCGGGGTTTCCTGGGGCGTCAGGTTCAGGCGTGTCGAGCTGCTTGAGGAGTAAGTGGTGTAGAGCCCGGTGCCTTCGGTGGTGGAACCGGGCGCCTTACCGGAAATACTCATGGCATCCAGCTGCAATGCACCGCTCAATTCCATCGGCAAATCGACGACGAAGCTGTCGGCGTTGGGCTGGCTAAAACGAGCGTTGCTGCCTGCGGTGAGTGCTTCCAGCGCCTGGGCTGCGACCATCAACCTTATTCGCAAACGCCCGACTGCCGAAGGCCAGGCCAGCATCACACGCGCGTCAGATGTTTCCGGGCCGCTGACCGAGACAGGCAACATTCGCGGTCGCCTGGTCGCTGACTACAAGACCGAAGGCGCTTGGATAGACCGTTACAAAATGGAGAGTCAGTTGCTTTATGGCATCAGCGAATTCGACCTGAGCGAAGACACGCTGCTGACCCTTGGCTTTAGCTATCTGCGCACCGATGTCGACTCACCTTCGCGTACCGGTTTACCCACACGCTTCAGTACAGGTGAGCGCTCCAACCTCAAGCGTGCGATCAACAACGCACCGACCTGGTCATACAACGACCATGAACAGACCAGCTTCTTCACCTCACTGGAACAGCAACTTGGCAACGGCTGGAGCGGCAAGATCGAATACAGCCATTCCGAGAACAAGTTCGACGAAGTGTTCGGCTTTCTCATGGGTGACCTGCACCCTGACGGCAGCGGCCTGAGCCAATTGCCGGTGCGTTTCTCCGGCACCCGCGTCAGGACAACCTCGACCTGTACGTCACCGGTCCGTTCAGCCTGTTCGACCGCGAGCACGAGTTGATCGGCGGCGTGACGTTGTCCAGGTACAACGAAAACGTCCCAAGTTGGGGCGGATGGCGCTACGACTACAACGCTACCCCTGGCGCGGCAATCGACAATATTTTCGACTGGGACGGCAAACAGCCCAAACCGGACTTCACCATCAGCGGCAAGTCCTCCATGGAGGAAACTCAATACGCGGCCTACCTGACCTCGCGCCTGCACCTGACCGACGACCTCAACCTGAT
Source organism: Pseudomonas auratipiscis (assembly GCF_036324085.1). Lineage (NCBI taxonomy): Bacteria > Pseudomonadati > Pseudomonadota > Gammaproteobacteria > Pseudomonadales > Pseudomonadaceae > Pseudomonas > Pseudomonas auratipiscis. The sequence continues at coordinate 54,280 of NZ_JAZDCU010000008.1, read as the reverse complement.
TCTCGGCAGCCGAGTAATCGATTGGAAGCGTGACAGCGAAGACCGCCCATACGGCACCGCCAGCACCGAGGTCAATCGTAAGGAAAGCGGTGTATTCATCCCCTACGCCGGTGTGGTCTATGACCTGGACGAAACCTGGGCGTTGTATGCCAGCTATACCAAGATCTTCAACCCGCAAAGTTCCTGGGTACGCGACGAAAACAATCAGCCACTCGACCCCATGGAAGGCGTGGGTTACGAAGTCGGCGTCAAGGGCAGTCATTTCGACGGCAAGCTGAACTCGAGCATGGCGCCGTTCAAGCTGGAACAGGACAACCTGGCAATCTGGCAACACGACGATGTCTATGAGGCCAAGCAGGACACCACCTCCAAGGGCCTGGAGCTGGAGCTCAACGGCGAGCTGGCCGATGGCTGGCAGGCATGGGCGGGGTACACCTATACCCTGACCACCGACAACCAGGATGAACGCATCGCCACCCTGATGCCGCGTCACAGCTTCAAGACGTTCACCAGCTACCGCCTGCCTGGCGTACTGGACAAGGTCACCGTGGGCGGTGGGGTCAACTGGCAAAGCAAAGTCGGTCTGGACCTGCACAACTTTACCCAGAGCAGCTACGCACTGGTCAACCTGATGGCACGCTACGACATCAGCGAGAACCTCAGTGCCAGCGTCAATCTGAACAACGCCTTCGACCGAGAGTACTACTCCATGGCCTCGTCATACGGAAATTACGGCGCACCACGTAACCTGATGACCACGTTCAAATACGACTTCTGAACCGATGATCGGCTAAGCGGTTGATCGTGCGTAAAATTTTTTGAAAAGATGTGTTGACACAACATCGTTTCAAGCGAATAATGCGCGCCACTTGGCTACATAGCTCAGTTGGTTAGAGCATAGCATTCATAATGCTGGGGTCCGGGGTTCAAGTCCCTGTGTAGCCACCAAGTACCGATTCATAGATGTCTACAGCAGTCTGTGAATCACCTCAAGAAGCCCGCCTAGTGCGGGCTTTCTTGTTTCTGGCTCTACGCCTCTGCCCCCACTCTGTCCTTTCCCTGCCCCTTGATGAAAATCGAACCCAAGGGTAGCTCCATGGTGAATGGGAATCTGCTCACGATGGACATACATGACCACGCAGGGCGCACAGCAGTGGCTTTCCAAAACATCGAGACGCCTGAGACAACATAGCGCGCCCTGAACCAATACTGGCTTAATGAGAAAGATTGTCATTATACTCTGCGCTCTCCCGGTTCTGCCCGAGCAAAGGAAAGCGCTGCCGTGCTGGAAAAATTGTTCACTCAACATTCGTCTGCCCTGCACCGCTATCTCTTGCGAAAGAAATGCACACCGAGCCTGGCCTCCGATCTGGTGCAGGAGACGTTTCTGCGTCTTGCTCAGTTGGAGAATCTGGAGAGTGTTCTTCGCGCACCGTCCTATCTGTTCCGGGTCGCGCACAATCTGATGATTGATCATTATCGACGCTACGGCGACAAGCGCTTCGACAACGATCCAGCAGCGTTCTTTGACACGCTGGTCGACGAAACCAGTCGCCCGGAAGAACAAGCCATCGATACCCTGGAACTGGAGCAACTGGAAAGTCTGCTTGAGCGTATGCCATCACGTACCCGCGACGTGTTCCTGCTCCTTCGTGTCGAGGGCATGACGCACAAAGAGACCGCGCGCTATTTACGGATATCTACAAGCTCTGTACAAAAACACATGGCGATGGCTCTGGCCAAAATCGGCAGGGCGCTTGATCCAGGGCCAGAGAATTAGGCCTTGTGGATTATAAAAAGCAAGAAGGTAACCAGACTAAACCGTGAAAGCTTCCCCCCAGAGTATCGACCCGATAGAGCACGAAGCTGCCGATTGGGTGGTGCGCCATCGCCAAGGCCAGCTTTCATCCCGAGAGTTGAAGGCCTATCGCCGCTGGCTGGCTGCAGACCCTTTGCACGCTGCTGCCGCGCAGCGAGTTGATCGCGCCTGGCAGGCCAGCGCCCAGCTCAAACAGTATCGCGGCTACGTAAAACCCCAACGCCCACCGCGCCGCAGCTGGCTGCAAATGCCACTGGTAACCGGTAGCACCGTGACGGCATTAGCACTTGGCTGCTGGATGCTGCTGGCGCCACCCTTCTGGCTCCAGGCCATAAGCAGCGACTACCACACCGGCTTCGGTGAAGTACGCCAGATCACCTTGGCAGATGGCAGCCAGGTAGAGCTGGGTAGCCACAGTATTCTGAACATTGCCTATGGCGATCAGCGTCGCGTCGTACACCTGAGCCAGGGCGAAGCCGTGTTCACGCCTGCTCCTATGAACGAACAAGAGCAGCGACCCTTTACGGTCAGTACGCCTGGCGCAGATATCACGGCTCGCGGTACTCGGTACCTGGTAGGTGTGGGGGACAATCGCGAAGGCTGGGTAGGAGTGTTGCAACACCGGGTGGAGGTCAATCTGGTCCAGCGCGAGATCAACGATGTGGCCGGTTCGACCTGGCTCGACGAAGGCAATAGCCTGACGTTCAGTCCCTTGCAAGGCCTGACTCCTTTGTCGATCTCCCCGCAAGAGCTGGCAAGTTGGCAAGAAGGTCGCTTGGTGTTTCAACGCGAATCCCTGGCCAACGCGGTCTCGCGCATCAACCGTTATCGAACCGGTCTGGTCATGGTCAAGGGCGAGGCGTTGCGCGATGTCCAGATCAGCGCGGTAATGCGCCTGGATAACCTCGACGACGCCCTCCAGCGCCTGGCAACACAAGCCCATGCCCGCATTATCGAGTTTCCAGGGTTGACGCTGATCTACTGAAGCCAGCAAATAATTCAACTAATGAATAAAAAACAAAATATATAGACCTTAACGATCTATCGCATTTCCAATGCTGGCCCGTTCTTACTACACGTAAATAAATCTTATTTGCTTTTAGTGAGGCCGGTTTTGCAAACGTAAGAGAACAACAACAAGCGCAAGTCATCCACGCGCACACCTCTGGCGCTGGGCGTACAGCTCGCCGTATTGGCACTGATCGCCGAGGCAGCAATACTCCGTCCAGTGCTGGCCAACCCCACCGAGCCTGCAGCACACACCATGCCCCAGGCCGCTGTCCATACCTTCAACGTGCCCTCAATGGCACTGGACGAAGCATTGGTACTGCTGGCCCGTCAATCCGGCGCCGAGCTTTACATTGGCAGCAGCAACTTTGCCGGTGCTTATGGCAACCCGGTCCAGGGTCGACTGTCACTGGACGCTGCCCTGCAGCAATTACTGGCCAATCAAAATGTAACCTACAGCGTTGCCGGGGAGCCGGATCGACCGGTCATTCAAGTGCAAACGGCTGCAGCTTCAGCGGCTACCAAAGACGACCTGCACCCCACCTACGTACATGGCATGGAGTACCAGGAGTCACGCGACGAGAAGGGTTACAACGATATCTACGACCAGGATATTTCCTCGGTCTATGCCGGCAAGGAACAGATCGAACGCTACAAGGGCGCCGCCCCTGCCGACCTGTTCAAGGGCATGCTCAATGTCTACAGCGGCGACGCTCGCAACAGCGGCGCACTGGACCCGAACATCCGAGGCATCCAGGGACCAGGGCGGGTACCGCTGACCATCGATGGTACTGAACAGGCATTGACGGTTTATCGCGGCTATATGGGCGCCAGCAATCGCAACTACATCGATCCCAACCTGATTGGTAGTATCAAGGTCATCAAAGGGCCAAACCTTGAGCGCAATGTTTATAGCGGTGTCGGTGGCGCAGTAGTGGCCAGCACCCTCAACGTCGATGACGTGCTCAAGGAGGGTCGTGAGTTCGGCGGCGAATTCAAAATCGAGGGCAGCAACAACTCGGTTTCGCCCAAGCTGCCGACGCTGATGACCGGGCAGATGCCCGGCCCTGACTACAAGTACTTCCCGATCAGTTCCTATTTCGACCCATCGCTGTACAAACAGCCGCGGACCAGCAGCAGTAACGGGCTGCTGTCCAGCGACGACTATGCCTATCGCCTTGCCCTGGCAACGCGACAGGAAAAATTCGAGCTGCTGACCGCCTACGCCTACCGGGAAAAAGGCAACCATTACGCGGGCAAGAACAAGAGCGATTTCTACTCCACTGGAAAGCAGGTCAACGGCCGCTGGGACTACATTCCCAACCTTGCGAACATCTACAAACCAGGCGATGAGGTGCCCAACACCTCCAGCAAGATGGAATCGTGGCTGGGCAAAGCAAAACTCAAAATCGATGTAGGCCAGTCTCTGGAGTTCGGCTACCGCGACACTGATTCGCTGTACGGCGAAATCCTACCATCGCGGATCTCGTTCTTTACTCCCGGCAGCCTATATGACGCAACGACACATGGGGTGCCACAATGGCCACTTAGCCATGTGCAAAGCAAAGCCTACAACCTGGAGTACAAACTAAAGCCTGAGGGTAATCCGTGGGTGGATTTTTACTCCAACCTTTGGGCCACCAATACCCGCAGCGACACTTACAGCAGCGGTGGCGTTCCCAATCAGACCACCATGGCTGATCCAGCCTTCAGAAACACCGCAGTGGCAAACGCCAAACATGACCGTGTCGGCCTGACCGCCAGCAACACGTTCAAACTGCTCGATAGCCTCGATCTGACCCTCGGCGGTAGTTACCAGCACGAAAAGCTCAGCTCTAACGACGACTACTACGATACGGCGATCAGCACCACACTGCGTATGTACCCGCGGGCTGGGCGCAGGGAAGAGCAGGAATACAATTTCAATTTCGATTGGCGCCCAGTGACCTTTGCTCGTTTCAATGCCGGGATGCGCTATTCCTCTTATTGGGCTTTTGATGATTATCTGAAGGAGAGCCAAGAGCGTAATGGCATTACCAAGGCAAATGTGCAAACCGGCCAGCAAGTTGCTTACACCACACAAAAGCTCCTGACAGAAGCTGAATGGGAAGCAAAAATCGCCAAAATAATTGAAAGCTCCAAACCCTTCTGGGACATGTTCGGTATGACGGAGGAACAACGCCAAGAGGATATAAGAATAACCAGAGAGCAAACCCCACGCCTTCAGGAAACCCAACATCTAGCGGACTGGGCGCACAATGGTAAAGGTAAATATTCTCGCAGCAACAACCCCTGCGTTAACTTCCAGGACCCCCGGGAAAAAATTATTTCATGCAGCAATTACGAATATGGGTACGGCGAAATAGATGCAGACGGCAACCCCGTCAACTATGAAAAAGATGTAAGCGCCAAGCATCAAAGGGATCATGGCTGGACACCGACACTCTCTGCCACGTTCTACACCTCTGAAAATGGCCGGGTCTATCTACGTTACAGCGAAGCCTTGCGTTACCCGAGCATGTTTGAAAGTACTATCGGTTTCTCTTCCTCAATGAACCCATGGGGACTAGAGCCAGAGCATGCGCATAATTACGAAGCCGCCTATATCCACAACCTGTCTGGCCTCGGCGGCAGCGAAATTGCCGACATCAAGCTCAGCTATTACCACAACACCACCAAGAATGTGATTGAGCGCAGCCCCCAGATGCGCTTCTCCAACCTTGAGAAGCAGACCACTGCAGGCCTTGAGCTGCAGGGTCGCTACGATAACGGACGCATCTTCACCGATTTGAGCATCGGCCATGTATTAAAAAATAAAGTCTGTGATGAGAGCTCGGCTATCTCGCTCGACGCAACGGGCAGCACCTCAAATTGCGTAGATGACGGTTTTGTCGGCGGTTATCTGGTGAGCATGGCAATGCCTGAATGGTCAGCCAATCTGGGCCTAGGTGCAAGATTCTTCGATCGTAAGCTGGAAGTTGGCGGGCGAGCCATCTATTACCGTCAACATGAAAGCAAATTTTATGATAACTACGGTCAAAGTGCCATGATTAGTTATTACCTGAATACACCCATGTCATGGGACAAGATTGTCACCTATGACGCCTACATAAACTACAAGCTGACTGATGACGCTTCAATAGAGTTGACCGGCACTAACTTAAGCAACCTCTACTACATCGACCCACTGACCCGCTCGGCGATGCCCGCGCCCGGCAGAACCCTAAAACTTGGACTGACCGCAACTTTCTAAATCGGAGGTATCAAACGGGTGGCTAACGCGCTACCTGGCAAGTGCTTGACGTGTTGAATTAACTCAAATTACTTAATGGATTATGAAATGAAATCTTTCAACTACACCGTACTGGCAGTTGCACTTTTTGGCCTGACCGGCGTTGCTCAGGCAGCGACTTCGTCCGCACAAAGTTACGACAACGCAATCATCGTTGACGGAACTCAAGGTACAGGCACGCCGAATCACCCTAGCGCCAACGGCGCTCCGGCCGTGGGTGTCAAAGCCTTTTACAACGGCGCGAAGGTTGCCTTCAGCGGCCTTAAAGGTATGGTCGCGACCGATGCCAATGGGGTGACCAGCATTACGCCGGCAATGATGCCTACCTCCCACTCGGCCTTGGGTAATTTTGACTTCAAACAAGTAGCGAGCCAGCAGGTGTACTACGGCGAGTGGTCGCAGAACGGTGTCCACAACGATCCGACCCGTGCTGTTTACTACTCCGGTGACACGGCGGGTCGCGTATTGCCCACGGCCAGCGTGACCTACGCGGTACAGGGCATCAACAACTACTCCGGCGCCAACCTGTTGTCCGGTGACCTGACCGCGTCGTTCGGCACGGCCTCGCCAACCTTGACCGGTGCGTTGAGCAATAGCGCGCTGAAGGTTTCCCTGGCAGCCAATATCAACACCGCTGATGCCAGCTTCAGCGGCGCAGCACAAGCACTGAACCCAACCACCAACGCCCAGCTCTCCAAAGGCACCACCCAAGGTAGCTTCTTCGGCGCAGGCGCCACCGCGTCGCTGGCCGGTATCGCCAAGTTCACCGATCGCAACTATGACACTGCATTCGGTGGCGTTCGCAAGTAAGTAGTGGGTTGAACCTGTAGTAGCACCATAAGCCAGTGCCTGGCGTTCAGGTCCTGGCTTTTGGTGCGCTGAAGTGACTCTGAGAGCCTGGAAATGCCCCAGCCCTATTGCATGCGATCCCTCACGCCGCACCTTATTTCATTTTTCCTGTTGATGTTCACCACAGCGGGCTTCGCTGCCGACCAGGACACCAGTCTGCGCCTGAACCAGTCCATCGAGTACCGCGCCAACCAACAGGAACGCGAGTTTCTAAAGGACGAACTACCTAACGACACCGCCGCGCCGCTATTGAACATCAATGGCCAGAACTACAGTGTCGGCAACAACCTGGATGAATTGGGACGCGCCGTTTATCTGTCAATCGAACGCCAGCAATGGCTGCACGCCAAGGACTACCTCAAGCGCTACACCACCCTGCCCGGCCACGACCCGATGCTCACCGCTTATGCCAATGGTGCCTTGGCCCGCGCCGACGGCGACCTGGAAAAGGCTGAGCACTACTACCGCCAACTATTGGGTATGCAGGCCGACTTCCTTCCAGGGCGCCTGGAGTTGGCGCGCGTGCTGTTCGAAAACCGCAAGGACCGCGACTCCAGTGCGGTATTCGAGCAGATCAGCAGCAGTCTCAGCCCTGCGGATGCGCAGGCCATGGGCTTGGGCAAGACTGTCGACAGCTTTCTCCAGGCTCTGGATCACCGCGAAGACTGGCAAGGGTCGCTCGCCATAGGTCCAATCTGGAGCGACAACCTCAACCAATCCTCCGAAAGCACGGTGACCTACCGCATGGATACCGCGGAAGGCACCTATTTGATCAAGCGCTCACTACCTAAAGCGGTATCTGCGCAAGGTGCAGATTACGAGGCCACACTGAACAAACGCGTGGCCATCCGCGGACACCATGGCCTGTTCGTGCGTTCGCTGCTGTACGGCCAGGCCTACGATAAGGAGAGTAAATATAACGAGGGCACACTGATCAACAACGCCGGTTACAGCTATCACGACGCTCGCAATCAGTACTCGTTGGGCCCCTCGTTCGAGTTCAACACAATTGGCGACAACGCCATGTACAGCGCCTGGGGTTTGCGCGGCGAATGGATGCATACACTATCACCCACACGCATGTTCAAGCTCGAAGGCGAATACAAGGACATGGTCTACAAACACGATATCAACACTAATCTGGATGGTGATATCAGCTCGGTGTACGCCACCCTGTGGCAGGCTTTGCCCCGGCAGTGGACGCTTTTCGGCGGCTTGGACATCAGCGACCGCAACAGCCAGGACCGTACTGCCGCCTATTTGCAAAAAGGTTTGCGCCTTGGTGTCGCCAAGGACTTTGGTGTTGGCGTCAATGCAGTGTTGTTCGCCTCCTACCGCAAGCGCCAATACGATGCTTACAGCGCCATACTCGATGCGCGTCGCAACGACGATGAACAGAGCTACACCTTTATTCTGCGTGCTCCACGCCTGGCAGTGCACGACATCGTTCCCAGCCTGACAGTCAAGTACAACAAGGTAGACAGCAACATCGACTGGCTGTATGCGTACGACAAAAACAGCATAAGTTTCAAACTGGAAAAGCAGTTCTAGCTGGTTTCGCCTACGGCCGTTCCAGCGCAACGCGGGTGATCCATGGTGTGTAGTATTCAAGCCTGATTGGCAGGCTACGCGCCAGCAAGCGCAATGCCCGCTGACTGTCGTCGGCAGGTAGTACTGCCGTGACCTGCAGCACTTCAAGTGCCTCGGCGTCATACAGCAAATAACCATGATGATTGCGCGCCAAGCGTTCGAGCACCTGACTCAAGGGTTGCTCGTGAACCAGCAGTTGATGCTGCAGCCAAGCCTGTTCCAGCGCGGCGGGATCAATGCTCTGCGGTGCGCCCAACCCTGTAGCGTTGAAGTGCACTTCCTGCCCACCGTGGACAACCAAGCGCTTGCCATCGCTTTCGACATGCGCGGTGGAATCGATCATCGCTACACGGGTGGCATCACCAAGCTGCTCGACGACAAACCGAGTGCCCATGACACTGACGCTGCCATGCTCGGTCAATACCAGGAAAGGCCGCGTGGCATCCTTGACCACATCCATCCGTACTTCCCCTTGCACCAGGCGCACAGTACGGCGTTGAGCATCGAACTGTAGATCCACGGCAGTGTTGCCATCAAGGCTGATAAGGCTGCCATCGGGTAGTTGTTGTGAGTGCCACTCGCCATTGTTGGTACGGATGTCCGCCAGCAAGTAGGACGGCGGAAACTGTTGTATCGCCAAGCCGACCGGCAACAGTAGTAACGCTGCCAGAGCCAGCGCCTTGATTGGCTGACGCAGGGTGCGCCGTCGGACGATGCCGTCCAGAGCCACCCGTGCAGGTTCGCGGGACAACTCATGCAACGCGGTCAGACTTCCCTCCAGTCGTTCGATGGCCGCCAGGTGCTCTGGATCAGCGTTGAGCCAGTCACGAAAAGCATTGCGCTCGACCGTATCGACCTCACCGTCCAGGCGCACCAGCCATTCGGCTGCCTCTTGCAGCGCTTTCACAGAAGGTGACTTGTTCATGAGCGTTTGTCGCTGGCGGCATGACACTGCAACACGGCCGCTGTCTGCGCGTCACCGCGCGTTGGCCAGAACCACCGCCAATCCAAGGCCAATCAAGGCCACGCCAATGACTCGATCGACCAGCAATTGCCGATCGAGCATGATCCGACGCAAGGACGGCGAAGAGAAAAATACCGCAACCAGACTGAACCACAGCCAGTGAGCGACGGACATGAACAGACCATAACCAAGACTGGTTGCAAGAGAGCTACCCGGTTGTACAACTTGAGTGTAGGCACTGACGACGAACAACATGGTCTTGGGATTCAGGGCATTGGTCAGAAACCCTGAACGCAAGGCTGTGCCTACCCCAAGCTGGTTGGAAGCCGGGTCGCCATCGAGGGAAATGCATGTGCGATTGGTCAGCGATTTGTAACCGAGGTAGATCAAATAGCCCGCCCCCAGCACCTTCATCGCCAGGAACAACGAAGGGGTCTGACTGATGATCAGGGCAATGCCGAGGATCGTGTACATCACATGCACCTGCACCCCCAGCGCGATGCCCAGTGCCGCCGACAAACCGGCACGCCTGCCAAAGGCGTAACTGCTGCGTGTGACCATGGCAAAGTCCGCGCCCGGGCTGATCACCGCCAGGATGGTGAACAAGGCAACGGCGATGAGTTCATTCACGAAAAGCTCCTCGATCGGTCAGGCAATCACACAGATAAAGTTATGGATGGCCATTATCGAAAGCTTCGTGCTGGGCAAAAAGCGATTTATAGTGCAGTAAATCCGCTAGTTTTTCTCACCGATATGAAACTGCCCGCACTTTCGGCCTTTCGTTACTTCGACGTCGCTGCGCAGACCGAAAGCTTCGTCCGCGCAGCCGAAATACTTAACGTCACCCATGGCGCAGTGAGCCGTCAGGTACGTTTGCTGGAAGAGTCACTGGGGGTGACGCTGTTCGAGCGCCGAAACCGCGCCGTGTTTCTCACCCCTGCCGGTCGTGCCCTGCATGGCACCACGCTGTCGGTCTTCGAACAGTTGCAAGGCGCGGTCTACCGCCTCCAACAACAAGCTCGTGAGGACGTATTGGTACTGTCCTGCGAGCCGACCATCGCGATGAAATGGCTGATTCCCCGCCTGCCGGACTTTCATGCCGCCCACCCGGACATCCACTTGCATCTGGTGGCTGCCGGCGGCCCTGTCGATTTTTCGCGAAGCGGTGTCGACCTGGCGTTACGGCGCGACGATTTTCGCTGGGAAGCCAGCCTTCACGCTGTGAAGATCTGCGATGAACGGGTGGGGCCGGTTAGCAGCGCCAACCAGATTGTTCCGGGCCATGGCCTGGATGGTCTGCGCTTGCTCCACAGCGCCTCACGCCCCGGTGCCTGGAACACCTGGCTGGAATTGACCGGCGCATCAGCCAAGGACACCCGCCGCGCCGATTACGAGCATTTCTACCTGTGCATACAGGCCGCCATGGCCGGACTGGGTGTGGCCATGGCGTCATTCCTGATGGTGGCGGACGAAATCGCCAGCGGCCAACTGTGTGCTCCGTACGGCTTTGTTCGCGATCAATCGGCGTACTACCTGCTGTGCCCTCCCAGCATGGCCAACGACGAAAAGTGCCTGCGCTTCACCCAATGGATCAGTGCACAAGCCGCCACTTGCCTGGCTCATTTGCTATGAGACGTAGCGCCAGCGGGCAAAGTACAGAAGGAAGAATGGGCACTTAAGTCCCCACCCCAGGTGCGAAAGCCAGCGGTATCGATATGAATGCGCCCCGAAGGGTAACGACCCAGTCCCATGTTCCAGGCTTTGCCCTGGGTCTGCCAGAACGTGCATAGCGGTCTGGGGTCGGTCCCCGCTGGCAGCAATACATCCACTGCAAACGCACGCATATGGGCACTGTCGAAGGCGCCACCGGCACAGCGATTGAGCCGCGGCGCGCGGTACGTGGAGACCACTTCATAGCGCCGCAGCACGCCTTGATCCGCCAGCGTTTTGAGCAACTGCAGCGTCGAACGCACCGCTGGCCACTGCGCGGCGGGCGCCACCGCGAAAGGCTCTGCCGAGCACAAGCGCCAGTCACTGGCACTGCGCAGCAACTGATAGATAGGCACGACACCATACAAGCGCGCATCCACCAGCATTTGCCGGAACGCCCGGGTTTCATGATCGCCTGCCCATTGGGCAAACATATACACATCCCTCTGATCGGCGTTTGCCTGGGTGCCGCACAGCAACGTCAGCAAAAGCCCTGCATGAATCCCAGCCCTGCGCCACCCCACCATTGGCATCTTCTCCTTCCCAATCCCCGCGAAACGCCTCCAGTATGGCGCCCACTCCCACTCTGAGGAGCTACTGACAAGGAGTTAAGCATGTACACGACAGTTCGATGGGGCCTAGGCCTGGCAGCCCTGGCATGCAGCGCGACTGCGCTGGCCGATGCCCAACTTGACCTGGGCAGCACCGAGCGAGTAACGCGGCTTTTCGCTTACCCCAACAACTGCAATGTCATCTGTTTCCGCGACTGGAGCCTGGAACAGACAGTCGAGCATTACCTGACCATGAGTGTTCAGCGCGATGGCTATACCGCTGCCACGGTGCGGGTCAGCCGTGACAACCACAATCTGTATGCTGACATTCAGGGCGTTCCCGCTAGTTACAGCACACCCCTGGCGGCTTTGCTCGACGCTGGCGAGTTGGCCTTCCAAGGCGCCAGTCGCCTGAACAACGACGGCAAGTGGGCCTACAACTGGAACCTGTTCCTGCCGCTGGGCATGGCCCTGGATAACCGTCGCAGCATCGAGTTGTTGCACTTCCCGCCGGACTACTCACTGACTCAGGCTCAAGACTATCTGCGCTCCAACACCACCGATCGCTGGGCGACGCTATTGACCTACAACGGCATTGCTGCCGAACAGACACCGGCCTACCAGACCATCATCGACATCGCTCCGATCGCCGCGCCCGCCAGCGCCGGCAAGGATCTGGAAGGTGTGTATGAGTACTTCAAGGATTACCAGTTGCGCATGGTCAAAGAGCTCACCCGCGATGCCCATGGCACTGCCCTGCCGATGGTCGCGTTCGGTGCGCCGGTGCGAAGTTGGATCGAGCAACAATACGGACCAGCGCTCACCGTATTGGGGCTGGTAAGCATCAGCCCTCAGAGCGGTCAACAGGTGCCGGTGCTCGGCGCCAACCACCCCAGCGCAATCTGGTATGCCGCTGATAAGAAAAACCACGATGGCGATCAAGATAAAGCTGATCGTGCGGGCTTGAAAATGATGGGCCAGGATTTGAGCGCCGCCTGCTGGCAGGCGGGCATGGGCCGCAACCCGCACGCAGATGCCCAGGCGACGCTGAACGCATGCACGCAGAAGTGGCAAGTGACGGCGAAGAAGCAGACATGCGAATTGTACTTCCGCACGGTGGCCAAGATGACCCGGGATCAGGCAAGCGCCAAGTGCAACAGCGGATCGATAACCCGGACCCTGCGCGAACTGAAGAAGGCGTGAGCATCGTCGTGGGACAGACCCACAGGCTCTCGATTGCCCTGTGGGTTTGCCCTCGACACGATCTCACTCAGTCCTGTGGACGCAACCGATACTGTGGCGGCAATTGGTCCAGGCCACTGATGGTTGCATTCAGACTCTTCCAGCGTCCGTCCTTGATACCGTAGATACAGCCATGAATCGACAGGCTCTGCCCACGGTGCCAAGCATTCTGAACGATGGTGGTGTGTCCGACGTTAGCCACCTGCTGGATCACATTCAGCTCGCACAGGCGGTCAACACGTTCTTCTTCGGTGGGCAATTGCGCCAACTCACCGCGCTTTTCGTAGTACAGGTCTCGAATCGAGCGCAGCCAGCCATCGATCAGGCCCAACTGACGATCCTGCATCGACGCCCGGACACCGCCGCAACCGTAGTGCCCGGTGACCAGAATGTGTTTCACCTTGAGCACGTCCACTGCGTACTGGATCACCGACAGACAATTCAAGTCGGTGTGCAGTACCACGTTGGCTACGTTGCGATGAACGAACAGGTCGCCTGGCAACATGCCGACGATCTCGTTTGCCGGAACCCGCGCATCCGAGCAGCCGATCCAGAGGTATTCAGGGGTCTGCTGACGCGCAAGCTTGGCAAAGAAATCCGGATCCTGCTGCTTGATCGCATCGGCCCAGCGCTCGTTGTTATCAATCAGTTCTTGTAGATCGTGCATGGTCAAGCCTCGTGGTTGGTGCCCATTTGTGACTGGCGCAAGCCCGTTCGGGTCACGCTTTGGAATCTTCCGGCAGCCGTCGGGTCCACCCATTACAGCCACCCGCAGGAGACTGACCATGACTCAACCCCATCGTCCGCCACACGCTCCCGAACCAGCCCCGATCGACGACGACGAAGACCGCATGGGCTCGATGCAAGAGCTGCACTTTGATGAGAATACTCCCAACGTCGACAGCGGTTTCGATCCAACCGACGACGACCTCGAACCTGAAACACTGATTCCCGAGGATGGAGCCCGCTCCCCTTCGGAGCCAGGCGCAAATCATCCGGCCGATTGGGACCTGAGCGTGGTCGATGAAGGCGAAATTGGTGGCGGCAACGGCCTTGATGAGGCCGAACTGGCTCGTCGCGACCCACTGGACGGCAAGCCAGAGCGCTGAGCCTTTCAATCGATCAGGGTGCAGGCCATTACCAGGGCATCTTCCCGACCGCCAGCAACCGGATAATAGTCACGACGTCGGCCGATTTCATTAAAGCCGTAGCGCTCGTACAGGCGATACGCCGACTGGTTGCTGGCGCGCACTTCCAGGAAGCACTCACGGCCGTTCATCTCGTAGGCGCGCTTCATCAGCTCTTCAAGCAAGCGTAAGCCCAGGCCACGGCCTTGGCTTTCCGGCTTGACGGTGATGTTGAGCAGGTGCGCCTCGTCGATAATCACATTGATTACGCCATGACCCACCTGCTGCTCGCCTTCGAACATCAGCCAGATTTCATAGGATTTGAGCCCGTCGAGGAAAATCCCGCGGGTCCAGGGGTGGCTGAAGGCCGCATATTCAATCTTCAGTACAGCGTCCAGGTCCGCCTCGGTCATCCGGCGGAAGCTGATTGTGTCACTCATCACTTGGTTTCCAGCGCGCCATAAGCCGGCGCATGGCTTGCCAGACGTGCGCCTTGCGCTGCGGCTCGTCCATCAACAATTCGAGGCCGGGCAAGGCCCAGGCAGTGCCCAGCCCTTCTATCGGCAACTCGCGATAATAAGCTTCGGCGTCCGCCTCGCCGGCAAAACGCACGGCGGGCAGGCCAATCAGCCACAAACAGGCACAGGGCGTCTCTTCAAGCCGGGCCTGGATGAAGCCCTGGACAAAATCGGTCGCCGCTTGCGGGCCCTGGTCGAGATTGCCGCGCACCAGCAACGGCCAGCGCACCGGCTCGCCAATGATCTGCGGGCTATCAGGCAGTCCGGCGGCACGCAGCATGTCCTTGAGCAACAGGTAGGAAGGGTCACGGCTCTGGAACGCCTCGCCCGTAGCCAGTTCCACCAGCAGCAGGCAATTGCCGGCACGCAGCAACTGCAGGGAAAAACGCGGCGGTGCAACTGGCTTCGGCTTGGTGATCTCGGCCGCAGGCTCGGCTTTCTCTGCTGGCTTACTGGCTGCCTTGGCGGCGGTGCCAGGGCGGGGAATCTCGATTTTCGGTCGCTCGCCGCTGCGCGCAACCGGCGTACTGACCGCCACCCGTACCGGCTGTGCCGGTGCCTCATCGAACTCGGGTACGGCCTCAGGCAACAGCGGCAGCAACAGCTCCGGGCGCGAAGGGGCGGCGAACGGCAGTTCGGTACGCGGCAGCCAATGCACCACTTGCATGGCATTGAGATAAGCGCGGCGGCGGGACTCGATTAACAAGAAGGATCGGCCATCTGTGGATAAGTCAGGGCCGATATTCTACCGTTGTTCGCGCTCCGGTGCCGCTGTTGATCGGCAGAAAACCGCCCGACAGCAGCTTCTAGCGATCAGGGGGTGAATCGACAGGCACGTGATGCAGTACAATCGGCGCTTTTATTTGGCAACGAGTCGACCCGCCAATGATCGAACCCAAGCGCGTCCTGCGCGCCCTAGCCGAACACTGGGCCCTGCTCGAGCCGTTGTGCGAGCGCTTCGACGGGGGCACCCTGAGCCTCGGCGAACTGCGCCAACAACTGGCCAACCAGCAGTTGGAGAGCACGCCCCAGGACATTACCAGCCTGCTCGACGTGTGGATCCGCCTGGATATTCTGGTGCCCGTGGCGAAAAGCCCCAACCGTTTCGAGCTCAACGCCCAGATCCACGACTTCCTCGCTTACCTGCGCCGTGAGCACCGCCTGGGCCTGTGCCTGGAAATCGAAGCCTACCTGCGCCACCTGGAACGTCTCGCTGGCCACATCCAGGACGCCTTCGAGATTCGCGACGGTAACGATCTGGCACGCCAACTGCGCCTGCTGGACATGCGTGTGCGCGACGTTTTGAAAAAGCTCGACAACGACGAGCAGGCCCTGGTCGCCGTGGCCGAACGCGCTAAGACCAGCGACCGCCAGATCCCACTGCGCCAGCGATATGCCGAAGTCCTGGCCACCTGGGACGAATACGTCGAGCCGATGATCCAGCTGGTCAACGCCGATGGCGCATTCGAACAGGGTGTACGCAAGGTCGAGACCGTTTTGCTGCGCCTGCTTGGCGAACAGGCACGCCTGGGGCACCTGGTCGACGACGACATGCTCCTGCGCACCCATGCGCGCATCCTCGAGATGCAGACCAGCGCCCAGTTGACCTTGCGCCATGCTCGCGAACTGCTGTTGCCGCTGCGTGAAGAAGCGCGCCGTCACAACGCCGTAACCCGTGGCGCAGCCCTGGCGCTCTCGGTCATCCGGCGCAAGGGCCTGGACGCGGTACCGCAAGCGGCCATGCCGATGTTCACGCGACCACAAAGCACGTTTCTCGGCAGCGCCAGCCAGGTCGAAGCCTATGTTTACGCCCTGGCCCGCTTCGAACCCAAGCCTGCGCAATTCCCGAAAGCGCATAAAACCCGCAAGGGCGAAACACCGCGAGCACCACGCACCGTCAAGGAAATGCTCGAGCGCTGCGAAAGCGCCCTGCCACTGCCCGACCTGATGGTCTGGTTGCTGGAGCAGGAGCCCGAAGGCGCCACCGACGAGCTGCTGTACTGGTTCTCACGCCTGTCCCGGGAAAAGCGCTTTAGCCGCGAACGCCTGGAGCGCTGTGAATACACCACCCGCGAACACCTGGTCAGCCTGCGCTCGTTCGCCCTGACATCGAGCCGCGAACCATCGCCTGAGCCTACTGCGAGCCCTGCCAATGCATCTTGATCTTTCCGAATTGCCTCAGCTCGCACCGATCTTCCGCGAGTTGTTCAAGGGCTTTCATATCAGCCGCCGCGACCCGGAGCTGTACGCCCAACTGTCGAACTTCCAGGACCAGTACCGCGGTCTGTTCAAGGCCCTTGGCTTCGAACTGGTATGTGATACCCGCGGTTTCTACTACTTCGTCCCGGACCTGGCCGCCGCCCAGGTAAACAAAACCGCCCAGCGCCTGTCGCTGTTCACCTTCATCCTGGTCGAGCATCTGGCCGACCAGGGCCGCGATCCGATGTCGGTGCTCGACGGTGGCAGCCTTGGCCGTGATGAGTTGCCGTCGATGCTGGAGAAATACCGCGACCTGTTTATCCAGGCTGAAGTACAGACACCGGACGAGCTGGAAGAAAAAATCATGCGACGCATGACCCAGCTGGGTTTTGCCCATGAAGAAAACGGCATCTACCGCTTCCTGCCACCGATGCACCGCTTTCTTGACGTCTGCCTGTCGGTCCAGCAGGACCGAGACCTTGCCGCCAGCCTGCACAGCAACTTGCCACTGCCAACACCGGTGTTGGTCGAGGAAGAGAGCGCAGAAGAGCTCAACAAGACCGACGATCCACTCGACCTCAGCCCGTTCGAAGAAAGCGAAGAAGACGCCTTGGCCCGAGCCATCGCCGAAGAGCAACAGGAGATTGACGCATGAGCCAGGAACGCTACGGCATTCGCCGCTTCGCATTGCTCAACACCGCCGGTTACAGCCTCGGCCTGTTCCCCCTGGAACACCCGCTGTCGGTCTACGGTGCCAACAACCTGGGCAAGAGTGCCTCGATCAACGCCCTGCAGTTCCCGATCCTGGCACGCATGTCCGACATGAGCTTTGGCAAGTACAGCCTCGAGCAGTCACGCCGCTTCTACTTCGCCAGCGACACCAGCTACATCCTCTGCGAGGTCAACCTGCCCCACGGCCCTCACGTGATCGGCGTGGTGGGGCGCGGCCCGGGCGGCGGTTTCGGCCATCAGTTCTTTGCCTATGCCGGTGAGCTGGACCTGGCTCATTACCAGAAGAACGACACCTGCCTGCGCCAGAAAGAACTGTTCAACAACCTTGAGCGCAATGGCCTCAAGGCCTACGAGCTCAAGCCTGACGAACTGCGTCGACTACTGGTCGGTGGCCATACCACTATCCCGCTGGATCTCACCCTGATCCCGCTGCGCTCCACCAGCGAGCAAAGCCTGAAGACGTTCCGCGCCCTGTTCATCAACCTGCTGCACATGCGTGAAATCACTGCCGCCAAGCTCAAGCAGCTGTTCCTCGATGCCTTCGAGCACAGCTTGCGCTCGGGCAGCGTCGACTACATTGCCGCTTGCGAAGAAGCCTTCCGCGATGTGCGCCGGATGGAGCAGGATTACAACTCGCTGGTCGCCGCCGGTCCGCTGGTCGAAGCCCTGGCCAACGGCGTGGCCCAGCGAGACATTCTGCGCGGCAAGCTGCATCGCCTGTCGCCGCTGCTCGACTCGCTGCTTGGCACCTGGCAGGACTACGCCAGTGCACGCAAGGAAGAACTGGTCATTCAAGCCGAGCACTACAAGAACGAACAGGACAGCCTGCAGAACGACCAGCGTGGCGGTACCCAGGAGCTGATGCGCCTGGAGCGCGAGATCACTGGCGTGCAGCGCTGGCTCGGCGAGCTGTCGGTACTCAAGCACCGCTTTGCCCTGGTCGACGACGTCAAAGTGCTGGAGCAGCAACTGCTGGCCGCCAAGGACGCCCACGACGAACTGGCCGGCGCCCTGGCCCAGTCGCGTCAGTTCAGCGCCGAAGACCTCGAAGAGCGTCTGCGTGAGCTGGAGAAACGCCTCAAGTCGGTCAAGCAGCAGCTCGACCATGCCGACAACAACAGCTATGCCCGTCTGCGCGAAGAATTCTCCCAACAGGATGTCGAGCGCCTGATGCGCCTGTTCAACGGCGCACTGTTCAGCCTGCCGCTGGGCGAACGAGGCATCGAGCTGGATGACAGCGACGTCTGGGTCAAATCCCTGGAAGCGGTGCTGGACGGATTCAAAGGCGAACGCTTCGAAGTGCCTGGCCTGTCCATCGACCTGTCGCATATCGAGCCCCCTGCCCTGCAGGCCCTGGCCGATCGCGCCGCGCTACGCGACCAAAAAGAGCGTCTGGAAAAAGAGTTCAAACAACTCAAGACCCAACAAGCCGTCAGCGCGGATCGCGCCGCCAGCAAAACCCAGACCGAAGCCCTCTACCAGCAAGTACTGGATGCGCAAAAGGCCCTGGAAGACTTCCGTCGCAGCCAGACGCTGGCCGCAGAAGAAGACGACAAGCTCGAACAACTGGCGCAGATGGAAGCAGCCCAGGATGAATTGAAACGCTCCAGCGACGCCTTCACCGAGCGAGTCCAGCAATTGTCGGCCAAGCTGCAGCTGGTTGGCCGGCAGATCGCCGACATGGAAGCCAAGCAGCGCACCCTGGACGACGCCTTGCGCCGTCGCCAATTGCTGCCCGCCGAGTTGCCATTCGGTACGCCGTTCATGGAGCCGGTAGACGATTCCATGGACAACCTGCTGCCCCTGCTCAACGACTACCAGGACAGCTGGCAAGGTTTGCTGCGCGTCGATGGCCAGATCGAAGCGCTGTACGCCCAGGTTCGCCTCAAGGGCGTGGCCAAGTTCGACAGCGAAGACGACATGGAACGCCGCCTGCAACTGCTGATCAACGCCTACTCGCACCGCACCGAAGAAGCCCTGACCCTGGGCAAGGCGCGCCGTGCAGCGGTGACCGATATCGCCCGGACCTTGCGCAACATCCGTAGCGACTATGACAGCCTTGAACACCAGCTGGCTTTGTTCAACCGCGAGATCAACAAACGTCAGGTTTCCAACCTGCAGAGCTTCCGCATTGTTCTGGCCCCGAACAAGGAAGCACTCAAGCACATCGACCAGATTATCCACAGCGCCGGGCAGTACGAAGAAGGCGAGACGCTGTCGGTGTTCGACCTCAACGCGAGCGCCGAGCAGGACAACAAGAACGAAGAGGCCAAGGAGTACCTGGCGCGACTGGTGGCGGCAAACCACAACCAGCTGGGCTTGAAGGATCTGTTCGAACTGGCCTTTGAAATCACCAAGGTCGGTGGTCAGCCAGTGATCCACACCGACATCGACGGTGCGGCATCCAACGGCACCACCATGACCATCAAGGCGCTGACCAACATGTATTTGTTGCTGCACCTGATGGACCGCGACCTGGCTGGCCGCGTACGCCTGCCCTACTACCTCGACGAAGCGGCCGACATCGACGAACGCAACCAGGCGGCCTTGCTGGAAACCAGTCTGCAGTTGGGCTTCGTGCCGATTCTGGCGAGCGTGAAGCCACAGGTGTCGGCACATGTTGCCATCGACCTGGAAGGCGGTAGCGGACCGAACGGGATCTACATCGACGAAGCGGACTGGAAATACATCAGCCGCCGCGACGTGGAAAAGGCAGTGGTGCGCAACGAA
The DNA here is from genome assembly GCF_036324085.1 of Pseudomonas auratipiscis. Classification (NCBI taxonomy): domain Bacteria; kingdom Pseudomonadati; phylum Pseudomonadota; class Gammaproteobacteria; order Pseudomonadales; family Pseudomonadaceae; genus Pseudomonas; species Pseudomonas auratipiscis. The sequence goes on along the minus strand of NZ_JAZDCU010000008.1, from coordinate 33,949 downwards.
GAAGAGGAAGAGGCCTCAGCGTAAGGTCGATCGCCGGGTAAGCCCGCCCCGTGGGAGCGGGTTTGCCCGGCGATGCGTTGAGCCCGATGTTACTGGGCCCAAGGCAGGATAGGAATCGCGGTGACGGCGTTCTGTGGGCTGCCTTCGATCAGGCGGTCCGAGTACACCAGATAGACCAGAGTGTTGCGCTTCTTGTCGAGAAAGCGCACAACCTGCATCGTCTTGAACACCAGCGAAGTGCGCTCCTTGAACACTTCGTCACCGTCCTTGAGCTGCTCCTTGAAGCGAATCGGCCCAACCTGGCGGCACGCAATCGACGCTTCGGCTCGGTCTTCAGCTAAACCCAAGCCACCTTTCACGCCACCGGTCTTGGCCCGCGACAGGTAGCAGGTCACGCCATCCACTTTCGGATCGTCGAACGCTTCAACGACGATACGGTCGTTGGGTCCGACAAACTTGAACACGGTCGACACCTGGCCAATTTCTTCGGCCGATGCCAGCACCGGCAATGCCAGCAGCGCGGCTGCCACAATTCCCTTGAACACGATTGTTTCCTCAGACCAGAATCAGGTTGTCGCGGTGCACCAGCTCCGGCTCGGCAATGTAGCCCAACAAACCTTCGATGGCTTCAGATGACTGTCCGATGATTTTTTGTGCTTCCAGCGCACTGTAGTTAGCCAGGCCGCGAGCCACTTCCAGACCGTCAGGCCCGACGCACACGACCATTTCACCACGGCGGAAGCTGCCTTGCACCGTTTTGACCCCTACCGGCAGCAGGCTCTTGTTGGCCTGGCGCAGGGCTTTGACTGCTCCGTCGTCGAGCACCAGGGTGCCACGAGTCTGCAGGTGGCCGGCCAGCCACTGCTTGCGCGCTGCAAGCATGCCACGCTCAGGTGACAGCAGCGTGCCAAGGCGTTCGCCGGCCTTGAGACGGTCGAGCACGCGCTCCAGACGACCGCCAACGATGATGGTATGGGCACCGGAGCGGGCAGCCAGGCGAGCAGCGCGCAGTTTGGTCTGCATGCCGCCACGTCCCAACGCACCACCGGTGCCACCGGCTACGGCATCCAGGCTCGGATCGTCGGCACGGGCTTCGTAGATCAGTTGCGCGTCGGGGTTGTTCCGCGGGTCGGCATCAAACATACCGTCACGGTCGGTGAGAATCACCAACAGGTCAGCTTCGACCAGGTTGGCCACCAGCGCGGCCAAGGTGTCGTTGTCGCCAAACCGAATCTCGTCGGTGACCACCGTGTCGTTTTCGTTGATCACCGGCACTACGCCCAGCTCCACGAGCGTGCGTAACGTGCTGCGGGCGTTGAGGTAACGCTTGCGATCCGAGAGGTCGTCGTGGGTCAGGAGGATCTGCGCGGTATGCCGGCCATGCTCGGCAAAACTCGACTCCCAGGCCTGCACCAGCCCCATCTGGCCAATCGAAGCTGCGGCCTGCAGCTCATTCATGGCGCTCGGTCGTTTGGCCCAGCCCAGGCGGCTCATCCCGGCGGCAACCGCCCCGGACGACACCAGTACCAGCTCAACACCCGCCTCATGCAACGCCACCATCTGCTCGACCCAGACACCCATGGCCGCACGATCCAGACCCTTGCCATCGGCGGTCAACAGCGCACTGCCGATTTTCACCACCCAGCGCTGCGCACCCGTCACCTTGCTCCGCATCTTCTTCCAACCTATATAGATCTTTAGATACTAAAACGCCGCTCCAGAGAGCGGCGTTTAGTGTACTGCAACGAATCAGTCGCGCACGTAAATGATTTCCGGACCGTCTTCGTCGTCATCATCCCAATCGTCGTCATCGTCGTCGCCGATGTCGTGCACGCTCTTGACGCCGCTACGGCGCAAGGCGCGAGCATCGTCGAGCGCCTGCAACTGGGCACGGGCTTCGTCTTCGATACGCTGATCGAGCTCAGCCAGCTCGTCGGCATAGGCCGGATCGTTGGCCAGACGGTCGGCGCGATCTTCGAGGTAGCGCATGATGTCGCGGCTGAGCTGTTCGGTGCCTTGCTTGGAGATTGCCGAGATCACGTAGACCGGGCCTTCCCACTGCAAACGCTCGACCACTTCCTTGACGCGCTCGTCGCGCTCGTCATCCATCAGCATGTCGGTCTTGTTCAGCACCAACCAACGGTCACGCTCGGCCAGCGACGGGCTGAAGCGGGTCAGCTCGTTGACGATGACTTCGGCGGCATCAGCGCTGCTGCTTTCATCCAGCGGGGCCAGGTCAACGAGATGCAGCAGCAGGCGAGTACGCGCCAGGTGCTTGAGGAAACGAATGCCCAGGCCTGCACCATCGGACGCGCCTTCGATCAAGCCGGGAATGTCGGCAATTACGAAGCTCTTCCAACGGTCGACACTGACCACACCCAGGTTTGGCACCAGGGTGGTGAATGGGTAATCGGCGACTTTCGGCTTGGCCGCCGAGACCGAACGGATAAAGGTGCTCTTGCCGGCATTCGGCAAGCCCAGCAGACCGACGTCGGCGAGCACTTTCATTTCCAGTTTCAGGTCACGCTGCTCACCCGGTTTACCTGGAGTGGTCTGGCGTGGCGCACGGTTGGTACTGGATTTGAAACGGGTGTTGCCCAGACCGTGCCAGCCGCCCTGAACCACCATCAGCTTCTGACCTGGCTTGACCAGGTCGCCGATGACTTCCTGGGTAGCGGAGTCGATTACGGTCGTGCCGACTGGCACACGCAAAATCAGGTCGTCACCTTTCTTGCCGGTGCAGTCGGTGCTGCCACCGTTGGAGCCACGCTGGGCCTCAAAGTGACGGGTATAACGGTAGTCAACCAGGGTATTGAGGTTTTCGTCGGCGACCATGAATACCGAACCGCCGTCGCCACCATCACCGCCGTTGGGACCACCATTTTCAATGAATTTCTCGCGGCGGAAGCTCATGCAACCGTTACCGCCATCACCGGCTTTGACCCGGATCGATACTTCGTCAACAAACTTCATAAAAACCGCCTCTCGTCAGCTTGACGAGCTGAGTGACACAAAGACATAAGGCTCTTGCAAAAGTGAGCGCGGCGGCCCCCGTCAACGACCGAAACACCAGCGCCGGCAGCCCATACAAACAGCTTTGCAAGAGACTCACCCCACAAACGAAAAAGCCCCGTCGCGAGACAGGGCTTTTCCAGCGTCAACGCGATCAGGCCGCGACGATGCTCACGTAACGACGACCGAAGGCGCCTTTAACTTCAAACTTGATCTTACCCTCGATCTTGGCGAACAGGGTGTGATCCTTACCCATGCCAACGCCGTAGCCAGCGTGGAATTGGGTGCCGCGCTGACGCACGATGATGTTGCCAGGAACGATAGCCTGGCCGCCATACATCTTCACGCCAAGGCGTTTGGCTTCTGAGTCGCGACCGTTACGGGTACTACCACCAGCTTTTTTGTGTGCCATGGTTCAATTCTCCAGAAATGGGGATTTAGGCGATTAAGCCGAAATACCGGTGATCTTGATTTCGGTGAACCACTGGCGGTGGCCCATACGCTTCATGTGGTGCTTACGGCGGCGGAACTTGATGATGCGCACTTTGTCGTGACGACCTTGCGAGATCACTTCAGCAACAACCTTGGCACCAGCAACGACTGGAGCGCCGATGTTCACGTCGTCGCCATTGGCAACCAACAGAACGCGGTCGAAGGTAACGGATTCGCCAGTGGCGATTTCCAGTTTTTCGATTTTCAGGTATTCACCTTCGGCGACTTTGTACTGCTTGCCACCGGTAACAATTACTGCGTACATGGGTATTTCTCCGATAATCCTGCTCACCCAGCTCTTTATAGTAAGAGTATTGGCTGGCATGGCTGCATAGGGCTGGAACGGCCCAGTGCAATTGCGTAAGGCAGGTGCTGCCCAGGAAGTTCAGGGTGCGCGATTGTACGCAAGGCGTGCATCCCTTGCAAGTCCTGCCCCCGGTGTGCCCGGACCGCGCCTTGACAGGCCGGGACCCGCGACCTAGCATGCCGCGCAACCTTTATGGAGCACCTGTGGCCGATGCAACCCCAAGCTTTCTACCGTGCGGTAGCGGATGACTTCAGCGCCGTTGACGAGATTATCAAGAAACAGCTGACTTCGCGTGTACCGCTGGTATCGAAAATCGGCGACTACATCACTTCAGCTGGTGGCAAGCGCTTGCGCCCGTTGCTGGTGCTGCTGTGTGGCAAAGCCCTTGGTCGCGAAGGCGACGACGTGCGCCTGCTGGCCGCCACCATCGAATTCCTGCACACCGCCACTTTACTGCATGACGACGTCGTCGACATGTCCGGCATGCGCCGCGGCCGTTCCACGGCCAACGCCCTGTGGGGCAACGCACCCAGTGTGCTGGTGGGTGACTTCCTCTATTCGCGCTCGTTCGAAATGATGGTCGAACTGGGCTCGATGCCGGTCATGCAGATCCTCTCCAAGGCTACTCGCGTGATCGCCGAAGGCGAAGTCCTGCAGCTATCGAAGGTACGCGACGCCAGCACCACCGAAGAGGTCTACATGGACGTCATTCGCGGCAAGACCGCGATGTTGTTCGAAGCGTCGACCCACAGCGCCGCTGCCCTGGCCCAGGCGACGCCTGAGCAGAGCGAGGCCTTGCGCACCTTCGGTGATCACCTCGGTGTCGCATTCCAACTAGTCGACGACCTGCTCGACTACAAGGGCGATGCACAGACCCTGGGCAAGAACGTCGGCGACGATCTGGCCGAAGGCAAGCCAACCTTGCCACTGATCTACACCATGCGTGAAGGCACCCCCGAACAGGCGGCCCTGGTACGCCAGGCCATCCAGAAAGGCGGCATCGAAGACCTCGAGAGCATCCGTGCAGCGGTGGAAGCCTCTGGCTCGCTGGATTACACCGCGCAATTGGCCCGCGACTATGTAGCCCGTGCCATCACCTGCCTGGAAGTGCTGCCAGCCAGCGAATACCGCGACGCCCTGGTGGAACTGAGCGAATTCGCAGTCGCCCGTACCCACTGATCCGCACCTCCCCAATCGCGGGGCAACCCCGTTCCCACTGCGGGAGCGGGCTTGCCCCGCGATTGCATTCGCCCGCTGGCCAACAAAACCCTATATAATGTAGGTTTTGTACCTGTACGTCTTGAGGAACCCTAGTGAGCACTTTGCCACCCTGCCCTAAATGCAACTCCGAATACACCTACGAAGATGGCGTCCAACTGATCTGCCCCGAGTGTGCACACGAGTGGTCCGCCGCTGGTGAAACCGAGGCAGCCAGCGATGAAGCGGTCAAGAAGGATTCGGTTGGCAACGTTCTTCAGGACGGCGATACCATCACCGTGATCAAGGACTTGAAAGTCAAAGGTACCTCACTGGTGGTCAAGGTCGGCACCAAGGTCAAGAACATCCGCCTGTGCGACGGCGACCACGACATCGATTGCAAGATCGACGGCATCGGCCCGATGAAGCTGAAGTCCGAGTTCGTCCGCAAGGTCTGACCCTGCCGGTTTCGAGGCTGGCGCCCGGCCTCGAAACAACTTGCTGCACCATTGGGCGCTTTTTTACCAATAGACCCTTGCTATTTTGATAATAAGAATTATTCTCATTGGACGCTTCCAAGGAGAATAGCCATGACTTATCTGATAGACGCCTGGCTTGACCGGCCGCACCCTTACCTTCGTATCCTGCACCGGGAAACCGGCGAAGTCTGTGCCGTGCTCGAACAAGAAGCACTGGACGAACTGCGCGATCAGGGAGACCTGGATATCAATGGCTTGAACTCAAGTGAGCCGATAGTGCTCAAGGAACTGGTGAGGAACCTGTTCCTGTTCTGCTACGCACGGGCGTTGCGCCCTGGCGGTGGAACCGAGTGGAACTGAACAGCATCGGGGGGCGAGCCCGCGCCCACAGCAGTTACAACCCTGTGGGAGTGAGCTAGCCCCGCGATAGGTGTTACAGGACGTCCAGCAGCTCGACGTCGAATACCAGTACGCTGTGCGGCGGAATGCTGCCAACGCCCTGAGCGCCGTAAGCCAGCTCGCTCGGAACGTACAGGCGCCACTTGCTGCCGGCATTCATCAGTTGCAGCGCTTCGGTCCAGCCTGCGATCACGCCGCCAACCGGGAATTCTGCTGGCTGGCCACGTTCGTAGGAGCTGTCGAAGACGGTGCCGTCGATCAGGGTGCCGTGGTAGTGAGTGCGAACGCTGTCGTCGCGGCTTGGCTTGGCGCCTTCGCCTGCGGTCAGCACTTCGAACTGCAGACCCGAAGCCAGGGTGGTGATGCCATCACGCTTGGCGTTCTCGGCCAGGAACGCTTTGCCTTCACCCGCAGCCGCTTCGGCCTTGGCAGCAGCTTCAGCTTGCATCACTTCACGGATGACCTTGAAGCTGGCCGACAGGTCTTCTTCACTGACGCGGCTGTCTTTGCCGTTGAATGCGTCGGTCAGGCCGGCCAGGATGGCGTCCAGGTTAACGCCCGGTGGCGGGTTGTCGCGCAGTTGGCCACCCAACTGACGGCCGATGCCGTAGCTGACGCGCGTTTCGTCGGTAGACAGGTTGATTTCGGACATTTGCTTGCTCCGCTGCAGGGCGCACGACAACCGCGCCCTTTATGAAAAGGGCGAGCAGCCTAGCACACTGCGGCAAAGCAGTTCAGCTACCAGGCGGAACGTCGCGGCATCGGTATTTTCATATCGCCATCGCCGGCACTGCTTCCTCCGCACATCTCGTCATCCATCGACCAATGGACAAGGTGCACAGGCACGGCAGGCAAACCATTGAGCAGACGTTGCGCATCGACCACCGAATGCACTTTCAGACGCTGCCCCTGCGTATCGGAAAGGGGGTGGGCATGGCCTTTGACACGGGCCTCAAGAATGAAGTCGCCGCCTTCGATGGCAATCAGGTTGAGCTCTTCCACATGACCGGCCTTGGCCTCAGTGTTCAGTTGTTGAAGGTTCATTGCGATACCTCGCTACTGGAACGTGGAGCAGGCACTTCGAGTGACGGTTCATTTTTTGTACAGCACGCGTCAAAGCACAAGGCAAAAACACAACCGCCCGTCCGTTTTGCAACGGACGGGCGGTCAGGTAATACGCCTGGCAGAGCGATCAGTGCTTGGTCAGCTTGTCCAGATAGCCCATGGCGAATGCCGACACTACGAAAGTCATGTGGATGATCACATACCACATCAAGTATTCGGTCTCGATGTTGCGTGCATCCATGAACACCCGCAACAGATGGATCGAGGAAATTGCCACGATCGACGCTGCAACCTTCATCTTCAACGAAGATGAGTCCATCTTGCCCAGCCAATTGAGCTTTTCCTTGTCCTCATCAATGTCCAGTTGCGAGACAAAGTTCTCGTAGCCGGAAATCATCACCATCACCAGCAGCCCGCCCACCAGCGCCATGTCGATCAAGGACAGGATCACCAGGATGAGGTCGGCTTCAGCCAGGGAAAAGATATTGGGCAATACATGGAAGATCTCCTGGAAGAACTTCAGTGCTAGCGCCAGCAGGCCCAACGACAGACCAAAATAGATCGGAGCGAGCAGCCAGCGCGAGGCATACATCGCATTTTCGATAATACGTTCCATTGATAACTCGTCAGGTGGCATTAAAAGCGAACAGGAGTATAAACAGCCAGCCATGACAGAAAAAGCCCGTGGCACGCTGACACAGGCAGTACCGGGCGAGATTGGCGGGTCCGGAGGAACGCTTCAGGTTTCCGGATGGAACTGGAAGTCACCGACGTGGTGGACGCGCTCGCCATTGATCCGGCGAAGCTGGGCTTGCAGATGCACGCACCAGATCTGCGGATCATCCGCCAGCTGATAACCGTGAAGGGTCAAGCTGTCGACGATAGCATCGAGTACCGACTCAGCCACGAAAGGCCCATGAAACGGCCCTTGAGCCTTGATCGCAGAAGGTTGTTCGCCCGCCATCCCAGCGGCGAAAAGAAGGGTCCACATGCCGTTGTCGCCGGCCAGCGGACGAATACTGCATTCAATGCGAGTCACCAGGCCCAGGCATTGACGAGTAAGGCTGAGGCTGCGCGGCATGGCGTCGATCCTCGGTAAAACCCCTGTTCAACCCTGCGCACAGGGCTGTTTCATTCCTGTAGTGACTACAGTCCTTAATGTGAAGAATAGAAGAGATTTGCTTTCGCGTGAAAAAACCGGCGCCCAGCGGTCACAGCCGCTGGAGCGCCGATAATTTGACTCAGGACGATTTGACCTGGGCCAAGGCCAGTTCGGCCTGCTCTTTCTCGGCCTCCTTGAGGTCTTCCTCGCTGATCATCTCGGCAATCACTCGCAGGCGTTCGACTACACGGGCGTTGACACTGCCTTCAGGGAATTCGCCCTCGGCATTCGGCTCGCCAGCAGGCTCGCCTACCAGCAGGCTCAAGGCTTCGTCGGCCTGGCTTACCGCGTAGACATGGAACATGCCAGCACGTACGGCCTGCAGAACCCGCTCATCCAGCATCAGCGTGGCAACGTTGGCGCGCGGGATGATCGCCCCCTGCTCGCCCGTCAGTCCTCGTGCTTCACAGAGCCGGAAGAAGCCTTCGATTTTCTCGTTGACCCCACCGACCGCCTGTACTTCGCCGAACTGGTTGATCGAACCGGTGATCGCGAAGCACTGCTTGAGTGGCGTCTTCGACAGGGCTGAAATCAGAGTGCAGGCTTCACCCAGCGATGCACTGTCACCGTCCACATATCCGTAGGACTGCTCCAGGGCAATACTTGCCGAAATCGCCAGCGGGAATTCCTGGGCATAACGGCTTCCCAGATACCCGGTGAGGATCATTACTCCTTTGGAGTGAATCGGTTGGCCAAGGTTGACCTCGCGTTCGATATCGACAATTCCGCTGCCACCTGGATAGACCGTAGCGGAAATGCGCGCCGGCACACCAAAGGCCGAATCCCCGACCTCCAGCACGGTAAGACCGTTGCATTTGCCTACAGCGGCCCCTTCGGTATCGATGAGGATGATGCCGGCCAGCATGTCGTCGAGAATTCGCGCCGACACCCGACCGGTACGGGTAGCCTTGGCCTTCAGCGCCCGCTCGATATGACCGACATCGGTCATATCGTCGCTGGCCAGGTGGCGAATGAAGTCTGCCTCACTGACCAACTGGAACAAGTCGCCAATACGCGCTGACAGGCGCCCCTGATTTTCGGCCAGGCGCGCGCTGTAGGTCGCCAGACGCGCCACGGCATCCCCGGTGAGCGGCGCCATGCCCTCTTCGCTGGTGCGGGTCTTGAGCAACTGAGCGAACTGCTCCAGGCTTTCATCGACCATTGGAATGTCTTCATCGAAGTCCACCAGCACCCGGAACATCTCCTGGAAGTCCGGGTCGTGGTCTTGCAGGGCGTAATAGAGCTGGCGCGAACCGATGATCACGACCTTGATGTTCAGCGGCAACATTTGCGGATTGAGGGTGACGGTAGCCAAACGGCCGTACTCACCCAACGGCGACTCCATTTTCAGCTTGCGCGACTGCAGGGCTCGCTTCAGGGCGTCCCAGACAAAGGGCTCGCCAAGCATCTTCTCGGCTTCAAGAATCAGGAACCCACCGTTGGCCCGATGCAAGGCGCCGGGACGCAACTGACGATAGGTGGTGTAGAGGGCGCCCTGGTCGGTGCTGTATTCGATCCGGCCAAACAGATTGTCATAGGTCGGGTGCGGCTCGAACACTACCGGCGCACCACCACTGACGTGATGGCCAACCACCAGACTCGGGGCATATTGCTCTTCCAGGAGCTTGCGCGCCTGGGCGTCGGTCTTGCTGTCATCGACCAGTTGCTCGACCACTGTACGCAACAGATACACCTGCACGGCCTGCAGGTAAGCGCAGACGGCCGCATTCTCCGCGTACTTTTCCGACAGCGGCGCCAACAACGGCTGCAGCGCCAGGGTAATGGTTTCTTCGTTCAGCTGACGCAGCTGATTGTTCGACTCACGCTTCCACTGCGGCAGGCTGGCGAGTTCTTCGTTGAGGCGCTCCTCCAGATCAGCGATATCGTCGTGAAAGCGCTCGCGCAGGGCCTCTGGCAACTGCGCAAACTCCGCTTCATCCAGCGCCTTGCCATCGGCCATCGGCGTAAAGGCAACGTTGCTGCTGTCACGGTACAGGGCTACGTCTTTCTCCAGCGACGCGCGCTCGATCACATCCAGCGCGCGGTCGTATCGCTGGTTGAAAGCGCGGTCGATGGCGCTTTTCTTCTGCTGGTAGGACGGATGCTCAAACACAGCCGGAAAGGTTGCCAGCAAATTGTCGATCAAACCGCCAATGTCACAAATGAACGATCCTGCGCTGCCTGGCGGCAGTTCCAGGGCCCGGGGTTCACGAGGGTCATCGAAATTGTTGACGTAGACCCAATCCGAGGGCGTCTGCAAGCGCTTGCCTTCGGCCTTGAGGTAACGTTTGACGAACGAGAATCGCCCGGTACCGGGCTCACCCATGACAAATACGTTGTACCCAGGACGAGGCATGGCGACGCCGAACTGCAAGGCTTCGACAGCACGTTCCTGGCCAAGCACACCGCGAAAAGGCTCCAGATCATTGGTGGTGGAAAAGGCGAACTGTTCGGCGGAAAACGGCCGGGTCAAGGCTTCTGGCGCAAGACGCAGGCTCGCAGCAACAGGATCGGGCATCGGGCTTCCTTACTTCGGCGGGGCAGATGAAAGCATTCTGGCGCTGCCTGCCCGCGCCTTGCAAGGCTCATCGGAACAATATGTCGCAGGGGTGAAAACCCGCGTGGCGTCAACTTCCTCAGCAATTTTTCGCAATAAATCACGGAACCCTTAGATCGTGCCTAAACTCCATTACTGCGCGGCTGGGTAAATAACCGACCCGCCCCTGGCACTCTGCTGACAGATATGCCAGACAACCCTGACCTTTGGTATCTACGACTAGAAAGAGAACAAAGCTATGAAACGGATTCTTCTGGGTACTCTGTTCACCGCGGTCTCTCTCAACGCCATGGCCCAGGCCCCTGGCGGACCTGACTGCGGCTGGGGCAACATGCTGTTCGAGGGCCAACGAGGCACACCGGCCCACTTCCTCGCATCCACCACCAACGGCACCTCTGGCAACGCCACGTTCGGCATGACCTCGGGCACCAATGGCTGCTCGACCAATGCAGCGCTGACCTATGGCGGTAAATCCTGGTTCGCCATGAACGGGATGATGAACGAGCTCTCCGAAGACATGGCCAAGGGCCAGGGTGAAGCCCTGACAACCTACGCCGTGGTACTCGGCGTAGCCCCAGAAGACCGTGCGCACTTTGCCACTGTCACCCATCAACACTTCCAGGAAATCTTCAAGACTGCAGATGTGACCGCCGAAGATGTCCACACCAACACACTGGCCATTCTGAAAAGCGATCCACGCCTGGCCAAATACGCTACCCAGGCTTAAGCTCGGCCCACCCGCCCCTAACCGGGGCGGGTTGTTTCCTGCCTCTATCGGCATCATTCAGACTTAGTTGCCCGACATGCTCAAACGCCTTGCCTACCTGGCGCTCTGTGCCTGCGCCCCGCTGCATGCTGCGCCCTCGATCGATGACTCACGCCTTTCACAATTGGCTGCCGATCGTTACTGGATATCTTTGGGCCACTACGAAACAGCCAAGCTCGGCGGATGGCGCAGCTATGTCGATGACCGGCGCTTCTTCCTTGCCGAGGACGGTGCGCACCATCCCGACCAGGAGTTGCGGGCCACGGTTGCGGCGCTGTATGCCCCGGCAAACCTTGGCGACAAGCACGCACAATGCGTATTTCCGGCGCGCACGCGGTGGCTGCGTGAGCAACTGCAACTCACCGACCTGCCTGCACCCGACTGCAAGGAGTACACGCAGTGGTACAAGGATGTGTCGCCACATAGCGCGGTAATGATCTTTCCGGCGGCCTATCTCAACAGCCCGTCCTCGATGTTCGGTCACACGCTGCTGCGTATCGACCAGGCCGACGTGCAGAGTAACGAGACGGCCCTGCTCAGCTATGCGGTCAACTTCGGTGCCTACATTGAAGGCAACGACAACAGTATTCTTTATGCCTGGAAAGGCCTGATGGGCGGTTATCCGGGGTTGTTCGCCCTGGTGCCCTATCAGGAAAAGCTCTCCGAATACCGCAGCCTGGAGAACCGCGACCTGTGGGAGTACCGGCTCAACCTTACCCCGGAAGAAACCGGACGTATGGTCGAACATATCTGGGAGCTCAAGCAGATCCAGTTCGACTACTTCTTCTTCGACGAAAACTGCTCCTATCGCCTGCTGGAACTGCTCCAGGTGGCCCGCCCCAGCCTGGACCTGACTTCACAGTTCCCGCTCACTGCAATACCCACCGACACAGTCAAGGCGGTCAAACAGTCCGGCCTGGTGGAGCGAATAGATTATCGGCCCTCACGCGAGCGCGAACTGCTCGAGCGGGCCAAGCCTCTGGACGCCAGCGAACAACAGCAAGTGTTGGCAGTAAGCACCGATACCACGCTGTTGCAGAGCCCCGCGTTCACCGCCCTGCCCCGCGAGCGCCAGGCCTTGATACAAGATGCCGCCTACCGCCTGGAACGCTATCGGGCCAACGGTCAGGAACGTGACCCTGCGCGAACCCAGCGCAGTTTCGAATTGTTGCGGGCGATCAACCGCAACCCGGCGCCAGAACTGGACATCGAACGTCCAGGCCTGCCCGAAGATGGCCATCAGTCTCGCACCTGGCAGTTGGGTGCAGGCACTCGCGAAGACCGCGCCTTTGCCGAATACGGTCTGCGCATGGCGTATCACGACCTCAACGACAACGCGTATAGCTTCCCACTCGGCGCACAGATCGAAATTCTGCAACTAAAGGTACGCCAGTACGAAGGCAACGACTGGCAGGTCCAACGCCTGGACCTTGCCACTATCCGCTCGATGACGCCGCGCAACACCCTGCTGCAGCCGTGGTCGTGGCAGGTTACCGGCGGTCTTGAGCGCGTACTGGGCAAGCATGAGGATGAAGTGCTGGTCAGCCACGTCAATGGCGGCGCAGGGGGCACCTGGCAGCTGGCTGACGAGTTGCTTGGATTTGCCCTGGGTACGGTGAGGGTTGAGCACAATAACGACTTTGCCGAATTCATTTCTCCGGCAGCAGGCTTCAACACCGGCCTGCTATGGCGCAACCCGTTGGGCACGTTGAGCCTTGAAGGCAAAGGCGATTATTTCACCAATGGCGAGGTACGCCGCAGTTTGAGCCTGAACCAGCAATGGGAGCTGTCCCGCGACCTGGGCTTGCGTCTCAGCGCCAAGCGCGAATTCAGTCAGTTGGCGACGGCGCAGAACGAGCTGATGCTGGAATTGAAGTGGTACTACTACTAGGCCTCGATCACCCAACACCTTGATCACATCCTTTTGACAGCGCGCCGACAAGCCACGCCCTAGACTTTTCCAGGCACGTGGAGAATCTGAATATGTGGCGGTACGGCGCAATAATGGGAATGGCGGTGGTGCTCGGCGGTTGCCAGACAACCCACGAGCAATTGATCAATCAAGGTTATCCGCCCGCCTACGCTGACGGTTTTCAGGACGGCTGCAGCAGCGGCCGCCAGGCCGCTGGCGTAATGGCTGGGGATTTTCGCAAGAATGTACCCCGCTACCTGCACAGCCGGCAGTATGAAAGCGGTTGGGATGATGGGTTCCGCCAATGCCATTCAATGCAGGAAAACCAGGACTTGCAGAGCTACCGCGCCAGCCATTGGGATGAACGCAACGAACAGTGGCAGGAAGAGAAAGACCGCGATGCAGCCCGCGCCTATCGACGCAAATAGGTCGCTTGTACGCAATCGATGCAACGGATGATCTGTCAGCATGGTCTCCTCTAGAAAGGAGGACATCATGAGCCGAGCATTCGTCAACGAAGACCAGGCCGCCGCTCAGGCGGACCAGCCGGTAGAGCGCAGGATCAGCGAACAATCCAACTATGTCACCGCTCAAGGGCTTGTCCAGTTGCAGCAGCGGGTAAGTGCACTCAATACCTTGCGCGCTGAGTTGCAGTCTCAAGGCGAGCACTCAGACAAACAACGCCTGGCCGACACCGAGCGCGACCTGCGCTATTTCAACGTTCGCGTGCAGAGCGCGCAAGTGGTGCCCAAGGCTACTTCCACAAGCAAGGTACAGATCGGCAGCCGGGTGACATTCATTGATGAACAAAACCAGGAGCACCAGGTGCAACTGGTCGGTGAAGATCAGGCCGATGCGGCCAACGACCTGATCAACTGGGGTTCACCGCTGGGCCGCGCCCTGTTGGGTGCTGCCCTCGGCGATGAAGTGGTGTGGCGACGACCCGCAGGGGATCTGTCGATCGAGATCGTCGCCGTTACACCAGAGGTTTAAACCACACCCTGGGCCAGCATGGCGTCGGCAATTTTAACGAAGCCGGCGATGTTGGCGCCTTTCACGTAGTTGATCCGGCCATTTTCCTCACCGTAGTGAACACAGGCGTGGTGGATCGACTGCATGATGTTGTGCAGCTTGCTGTCTACCTCACCAGCGGTCCACAACAGGCGCATGGCGTTCTGCGACATTTCCAGACCGCTCACAGCCACACCGCCAGCGTTGGACGCCTTGCCTGGGGCGAAGAGAATGCCGGCGTCGATGAAGATATCCACAGCGTCGAGGGTGGTCGGCATGTTCGCGCCTTCGGCCACACAGATGCAGCCATTGCGCAGCAGAGTACGGGCGTCTTCACCATTGAGCTCGTTCTGGGTTGCACATGGCAGAGCGATGTCGCAAGTCAGACTCCATGGGGTTTGACCCTTGAGAAATTCCAGACCGAAACGCTCGGCAAGTTCGCTGATACGGCCACGCTTGACGTTTTTCAGCTCCATCACTGCGTCCCACTGCTCGTCGGTCATGCCCGCTTCGCAGTACAGGGTGCCTTCGGAGTCGGACAGCGAAATGACTTTGCCACCCAGGTCCATGACTTTGCGCGCAGCGTACTGGGCAACGTTACCGGAACCGGAGATGGCCACACGGCGACCGTCGATACGCAGGTCTTGGCGCTTGAGCATTTCTTCGGCGAAGTACACGCAGCCATAGCCGGTGGCTTCGGGACGAATCAGGCTGCCACCGTAGGTCATGCCCTTGCCGGTCAGCACTGAAGTGAACTGGTTGGCCAGGCGCTTGTACTGACCGAACATGTAGCCGATCTCGCGGGCACCGACACCGATGTCACCGGCAGGCACGTCCAGGTCTGCGCCGATGTGACGGTACAGTTCGCTCATGAAGGCTTGGCAGAAGCGCATGACTTCGGCGTCGCTCTTGCCCTTCGGATCGAAGTCCGAACCACCCTTGCCGCCGCCCATGGGCAACGAGGTCAGGGAATTCTTGAATACCTGTTCGAATGCCAGGAACTTGAGTACGCCCAGGTTTACTGAGCGGTGGAAACGCAGGCCGCCCTTGTACGGACCGATGGCACTGCTCATCTGGATGCGGTAGCCGCGGTTGACGTGGACCTTGCCGGAATCGTCGACCCATGACACGCGGAACAGAATTGCACGCTCCGGTTCGACCATACGCTCAAGGATACCTGCCTGAAGGTAATGCGGATTGGCTTCAAGGAAAGGCCAGAGGCTGCGCAATACTTCTTCCACTGCTTGGTGGAATTCAGGTTGGGCCGGGTCGCGCTGTTTCAGGCGCGCAAGGAAGTCTTCGACGGATTCGATCATTTAGACACTTCACCAGATAGAGATTGGACTTATTGGTTTTTTCCAGACTTTACCAAGAACCAGTCGCACCGCAACAGGGCGTTATGTCGTTTTTTCGAAATTAAATGGTGCATTTGTATAAGTGTATACATGTTCGCGCGCATATCGTCGGGCAAGCCCGCGGCCACGGGAAGCCCTGCACGTGGGGACAGTGCGCTTTTCCTGAGAAAACAAAACGGGGCCCGAAGGCCCCGTTTCAGTGCAAAACCCGCAGGTTTATGCCAGTTTTTTGTGCCGTACCCGATGCGGCTGGGCAGCAGCTTCGCCCAGGCGCTTCTTACGATCGGCTTCGTACTCGGTGTAGTTGCCTTCGAAGAACACCGCTTGCGAATCATCTTCGTAAGCCAGGATGTGAGTGGCCACGCGGTCAAGGAACCAGCGATCGTGAGAGATCACAATGGCGGCGCCAGGGAAGTCCAACAGGGCTTCTTCGAGCGAACGCAGGGTTTCCACGTCAAGGTCGTTGGACGGTTCGTCGAGCAGCAGGACGTTGCCGCCCTCTTTCAGCGTCAGGGCCAAATGCAGGCGACCACGCTCACCACCGGAGAGGTCCTTGACGAACTTCTGCTGATCGCCACCTTTGAAGTTGAAGCGACCCACATAGGTGCGCGACGGAATCTCGTAGGTACCGATACGCAGCTGATCGGAACCGTCGGAGATTTGCTGGAACACAGTCTTGCTGCCGTCCAGGTCTTCGCGGCTCTGGTCAACACAGGCCAGTTGCACGGTTTCACCGATTTCGATGGTGCCCGAATCCGGCTGCTCCTTGCCCATGAGCATGCGGAACAGGGTCGATTTACCAGCACCGTTACCGCCGATTACGCCAACGATGGCGCCTTTAGGCATGCTGAACGACAGGTTGTCGATCAGGACGCGATCGCCATAACCTTTGGTGACGTTCTTGAACTCGATGACCTTGTCACCCAGGCGCGGACCGGCCGGAATGTAGATCTCGTTGGTTTCACTGCGCTTCTGGAATTCCTGCGATTGCATTTCTTCGAAGCGTTGCAGACGGGCCTTGGACTTGGACTGACGAGCCTTGGCGCCTTTGCGCACCCACTCAAGCTCTTCCTTCATGGCCTTTTCGTGAGCCGACTGCTGCTTGGATTCCTGAGCCAGACGATCCGACTTGGCTTCAAGCCAGCCGGAGTAGTTGCCTTCGTATGGAATACCGGCGCCACGGTCAAGCTCGAGGATCCAGCCGGCAACGTTGTCGAGGAAGTAACGGTCGTGGGTAATCGCTACCACGGTGCCCGGGAAGTCGTGCAGGAAGTGCTCCAGCCAAGCAACGGAGTCGGCATCCAGGTGGTTGGTGGGTTCGTCGAGCAGGAGCATGTCGGGGGCAGACAGCAGCAGGCGGCAAAGAGCCACACGACGTTTTTCACCACCGGACAGGTGCTCGACCTTGGCGTCCCAGGCCGGCAGACGCAGTGCATCGGCTGCGACTTCCAGTTGGCGCTCAAGGTTGTGGCCATCGCTGGCCTGTAGAATGGCTTCCAGCTTGGCCTGCTCGGCGGCCAGCTTATCGAAGTCGGCATCCGGCTCGGCGTAGGCTGCGTAGACTTCGTCCAGGCGCGCCTGGGCGTCCTTGATGACGCTGACCGCTTCCTCGACCACTTCACGAACGGTTTTGGTCGGATCCAGTTGTGGTTCCTGTGGCAGATAGCCGATATTGAGGTCAGGCATCGGACGGGCTTCGCCGTCGAACTCTTTATCGACCCCGGCCATGATCTTCAACAGGGTGGATTTACCCGAGCCGTTCAGGCCCAATACGCCGATTTTGGCGCCGGGGAAAAACGACAGGGAGATATTCTTCAAAATTTCCCGCTTCGGCGGGACAACTTTGCCCAGCCGATGCATGGTGTAGACGTATTGAGCCATGGAAAAACCTAGCGTCAGAGACGAAAAAATGAATGCGAAACAGATGATGGAAGCCGCGACTTCCCGGAAAGGGCCAAAGCTACCGTAATGCGCCTTGTTGGGCAAACCATCGACGAACAGAGCTGGCACTTTGCCACGTTTGCGGGCATGCTAGTCGGTCCGTGGGTGCCGGGCTTATAGTGCTCGACCAGAGTAGCCGCCAGGACCGCGGCCCTTGCCAGCCAGCAACTCTAAACCTGCCATCCAGCCATACCGCAGGATCATCGCTTGACCAATCTCTCTCAGCCGAAATCCCTGCGCAAGCCGTCCAGCGCGTCCGGCTCTCCATTGCGTGGCTCGCTGAAAAGCGCGTTGGCCCTACTGGTCCTGCTGCTGCTCGGATTGCTGCTCTGGCAACTGGTCGACCAGTATCGTCATACCCAGGCCGACGAGTATCAACACAGCCTCGATGCCAATGCCGAGCTGGCCGACCACATGACCTTGAACATGCAACTCAAGGCCCAGGTCGCAAAGAACATTCTGCAGCCTTACCATTCGTCGCCAGAGCCGACTCAAATGCCGCATGTGCTCGCGCACCTGCGTGCACAGTTGCCGGCCTTGCAAAGTGTGGTCTGGATCGACGCAAACGAGCAGGTGCTGACCGACAGCCTAGGCAGCACGCCAGATCTGCCTACGCTGCAGGAGCTTCTGCGCCTGAGCCAAGGCCATGACTTTTACTTCAGCAACTCGGCGGACAATAGCCAAGTCTATTTATTGCTGCGCCAACCCGGCGACTCACCGGGTCATTGGTTCTTGCGCCTGGGATCGGCGTACTACAGCGTGCTGACCGCGCATCTTGATCGCCCCAACCACCCGCTGTGGCTCCTGGAAAACAGCCGTACCGGCGAAATCATCAATCGCCACCATCCCGCCCCGGGCAGCGACGAACCGCTGCAAAGCGTGATGCTGGCCTTTCTGGATAACAGCACCTGGCAGTTGCGCGGGCTGTTCGATGCAGGATTGGCCCGCCAACAACTTCTCCCGGCGTTGATCGGCAAATGCGTGCTGGGCTTGTTCTGCGCGCTTATTCCCTTGCTTGCCCTGGTCAACATGCGACGCCGGCAGCGCCTGCTACAGGAAAGCCGCCGTCGCTATCACGATATTTTCGAAGGGACCGGCGTCGCCCTTTGCGTGCTCGACCTTTCCGGCCTGCCCAGCCTGCTGGAGCGTCATCGCCTGCGCAATCGCCAGGCCCTACAACAGCGCCTGGCATACGATCGCTCGCTCCGCCGCGCCTTGCTGCAGGAACTGAAGGTCACCGAGGTCAACCAGGTGGCCCTGCAATTGCTCGGGGTAAACTGCTGCAACGGGGCCTGGCAGTGCCTGGTGGAAGGAAATGACGCCGGTATCGACGGTATTGGCCTGCAACTGCTCGAGGCGGTGCTGGACAACCAGCGACAGCTGGAACTGGAAGTACGCTTGCCGATTGCTGACGGCCAGGACTTGCATCTGTGGTTGATGGTGAAGTTCCCCGAGCAGCAGCGCGACTATCAGGCGGTGATCCTCAGCATCAGTGACATCACCAGTCGTAAACAGGTCGAGCTCTCCTTGCTTGAGCGTGAAAGCTTCTGGTCTGACGTGGTACGCACCGTACCCGACCAGTTGTATGTGCAGGATGTCCAGAGCAAGCAAATGATCTTCAGCAACCGTAATCTGGGCCACACCTTGGGTTACGACCGTGTCCAGCTTACGCAGATGGGCGAACGCTTCTGGGAAATTCTCCTGCATCCGGAAGATGCCACGTGTTATCAGCAGATTCGCCAGCAGTTGCTCGACTCCAGCGGTGTCGAACAACTGCATTGCCAATTGCGTTTCCGCCACCAGGATCAGCGCTGGCGGCGCTATGACATTCGCGAGCAAGCCTTGACCCGCGATCACAATGGCGTGGTTACCCGCATCATCGGCGTGGGCAAGGACATCACCGATCAGATCGAAGCCAGCGAATCGCTGCGCGACAGCGAACAGCGCTATCGCATGCTCGCCGAGAGCATCAGCGACGTCATTTTCTCTACCAACAACCAGTTGGAGCTCAACTACGTCAGCCCCTCGGTACAGAACGTGCTGGGCTATGAGGTGGAATGGATCTTCGACAACGGCTGGCATTCGACCATCGCCAATCCGACTCAATTGACCGGTATCTACAATCTGATCGAGCGCCTCAACCGGGCCTTGAACGATCCTGAACAACTGGAGCAATTGCGCACCCAACTGCCGAACCAGTTGTTCCTGTTCGACTGCCTGCGTGCAGACGGTCGCAAGATTCCCATAGAGCTGCGTCTGGTGCTGGTTTGGGACGACCAACAACGTTTCGAAGGTATCCTCGGTGTCGGCCGGGACATAAGCCAGCAGCGTCGGGCCGAAAAAGACCTGCGCATGGCCGCTACAGTATTCGAACACTCGACCTCGGCCATCCTGATCACTGACCCAGCCGGTTATATTGTCCAGGCCAACGAGGCCTTCAGCCGGGTCAGCGGGCATGCCGTGGCTGACGTGCTCGACCAACTGCCAAGCATGCTGACCGTTGACGAACACCAGGAAGCGCACCTGCGCTACGTGCTCAAGCAGCTCAACCAACGCGGCACCTGGGAAGGTGAAGTGTGGCTCAAACGGCGCAGTGGCGAGCACTACCCGGCCTGGGTCGGCATTACTGCGGTTCTCGACGACGAGGGCGACCTGGCCAGCTATGTATGCTTCTTCACCGACATCAGCGAACGCAAAGCCAGTGAGCAACGCATCCATCGCCTGGCCTATTACGACGCCTTGACCCACCTGCCTAACCGCACCTTGTTCCAGGACCGCTTGCACACGGCCCTGCAACAGGCCGAGCGGCAGAAGGCCTGGGTAGTGTTGATGTTCCTTGACCTTGATCGTTTCAAGCCGATCAACGACTCCCTCGGTCACGCCGCCGGCGACCGTATGCTCAAGGACATGGCAGAGCGCCTGCTCGATTGTGTCGATGATGATGACACTGTGGCACGCATGGGCGGCGATGAATTCACCTTGCTGCTGCAACCCCGAGCGTCGCGAGAAATGGCCCTTAACCGCGCCATCAACGTTGCCGAACAAATTCTGGGCAGCCTGGTACGACCGTTCGTGCTGGAAAATCGCGAGTTCTTTGTCACTGCCAGTATCGGCATCGCCCTGAGTCCTCAGGACGGTAGCGAACTCAGCCAACTGATGAAAAACGCCGACACCGCCATGTACCACGCCAAGGAGCGTGGCAAGAACAACTTCCAGTTCTACCAGGCCGACATGAACGCCAGTGCTCTGGAACGCCTGGAGCTGGAAAGCGACTTGCGCCATGCCCTGGAACAAAACGAATTCACGCTCTACTACCAACCGCAGTTCAGCGGTGACGGCAAGCGCCTGACCGGCGCCGAAGCCCTGCTGCGCTGGCGCCATCCACGACGTGGGCTGGTCCCGCCCGGGGACTTCATCCCGGTTATCGAAGAACTGGGGCTTGTCGTCGATGTGGGCGATTGGGTGCTCAAGGAAGCCTGTCGCCAGCTCAAGGCCTGGCATCAGGCCAAGCTGCGGGTGCCGAAGGTGTCTGTAAACATCTCGGCGCGGCAGTTCTCCGACGGTCAACTGGGCGAGCGCATCGCCACCATTCTCAAGGATACCGGCCTGCCACCGGCATGCCTGGAGCTGGAACTGACCGAAAGTATTCTGATGCGCGAGGTCCACGAGGCCATGATGATTCTCGACAGTCTGAAGAAGCTTGGCCTGAGCATCGCGGTCGACGACTTCGGTACCGGCTACTCGTCACTGAACTACCTAAAACAGTTCCCCATCGATGTGCTGAAGATCGACCGCACCTTCGTCGACGGCTTGCCCGAAGGTGAACAGGATGCGCAGATCGCCCGAGCCATCATCGCCATGGCCCACAGCCTGAACCTGGCAGTAATCGCCGAAGGCGTCGAAACCCATGAGCAATTGGAGTTTTTGCGCGAACACGATTGCGACGAAGTACAGGGTTATCTGTTCGGACGGCCGATGCCGGCCAACCAGTTCGAAGCGCAGTTCAGCAACGAGACCCTGTTCATGTTCGAGTAAGCGTCAGTCCCATGCACGCAGCTTGTCAGTCATGAGCCCCATTTGTCTGCGACATGATGCCCTTTCATATGCCAGACAAAAGCTGATGAGGTAGAATGCCTGCCTATTTCAGCACGATCCTTGAGGACCGCCATGTTCAGCCGTGATTTGACCATTGCCAAGTACGACGCCGATCTTTTTGCCGCTATGGAGCAAGAAGCTCAGCGCCAGGAAGAGCACATCGAGCTGATTGCTTCGGAAAACTACACCAGCCCGGCTGTCATGGAAGCCCAAGGCTCGGTTCTGACCAACAAATACGCCGAAGGCTACCCTGGCAAGCGCTACTACGGTGGTTGCGAATACGTCGACGTCGTTGAGCAACTGGCTATCGACCGCGCCAAGGAACTGTTCGGCGCCGACTACGCCAACGTCCAGCCTCACGCAGGCTCGCAAGCCAACGCTGCCGTCTACCTGGCACTGCTGTCTGCCGGTGACACCATTCTGGGCATGAGCCTGGCTCACGGTGGTCACCTGACCCACGGCGCCAACGTCAGCTCCTCGGGCAAACTGTACAACGCTGTCCAGTACGGCATCGACGCCAATGGCCTGATCGACTACGACGAAGTAGAGCGCCTGGCTGTTGAACACAAGCCAAAAATGATCGTTGCCGGCTTCTCGGCCTATTCGCAGATCCTGGACTTCCCACGTTTCCGCGAAATCGCCGATAAAGTCGGTGCCTACCTGTTCGTCGACATGGCTCACGTTGCCGGTCTGGTCGCTGCAGGCGTGTACCCGAACCCAGTTCCTTTCGCCGATGTGGTCACCACCACTACCCACAAGACCCTGCGCGGTCCACGTGGCGGCCTGATCCTGGCTCGCGCCAACGCCGATATCGAGAAGAAGTTGAACTCTGCCGTATTCCCGGGCGCCCAAGGCGGCCCGCTGGAGCACGTCATCGCCGCCAAGGCTATCTGCTTCAAAGAAGCCCTGCAGCCTGAGTTCAAGGCGTACCAGCAGCAGGTCGTGAAAAACGCCCAAGCCATGGCCGGTGTATTCATCGAGCGCGGTTTCGACGTGGTTTCCGGTGGTACTGAAAACCACCTGTTCCTGCTCTCGCTGATCAAGCAGGAAATCTCCGGTAAAGACGCCGACGCCGCTCTGGGTCGCGCCTTCATCACCGTCAACAAGAACTCGGTGCCAAACGACCCACGCTCCCCGTTCGTCACTTCCGGCCTGCGCTTCGGCACCCCGGCCGTGACCACTCGCGGCTTCAAGGAAGCAGAGTGCAAGGAACTGGCTGGCTGGATTTGCGACATCCTGGCCGACCTGAACAACGAAGCGGTGATCGACGCCGTGCGCGAGAAGGTCAAGGCCATCTGCAAGAAGCTGCCGGTATACGGCAACTGATCGCAGTTGACTGAGAAGCCCGGCTCTTGAGCCGGGCTTTTTATTGGTTATTGCTCAGTAATTTCTCAAGGCCTGCTCAAGGCTTCAAACCCTTCACGGATCGTTGTTTCGGGCAGGTCGTCGGCGATAAACACCATCACACTTTCCCTTGTCTCACCTTCGGCCCATTCGGTATCCCAGTCGAAACCATAAAGTTTCAACACGCCTTGGAACACCAGGCGCCGATCTTCACCGGCGATATTCAGCACACCTTTGTAGCGCAACAACTGTTTGCCATGATCTTCCAGCAACTGATTCATGAAGTCGCTGAGCCGGTCGATGTCCAGCGGCTTTTCAGTACGCAATACCAGACTGGAAATGCGATCAGGGGTGAGCGCCTGGGTAACAGGCCGCAGGCTCAAGCCACCACCGAGGTCAGCATTGAGATTGAAGCCGCGTACATCAAGCAGCTCGGCCAGATCGATGCGCCCATGTTCGACCACCCGGATCGGCGCGCGCCGGTTGATTCGGCCAAGGCGTTCACTTAACGCCGTAAAGGTGGCCGGCTCGACAAGATCGGTCTTGCTCACCAGCAAGCGGTCGGCAAAGCCTACCTGTGCCTGCGCAATGGCCTGGGTCAAATGCTGCTCGGCATGAGCCGCATCGACCAAGGTGATGATACCGTCGAGGATGTAGCGGTCGCGTAGCTCCTCTTCAATGAAAAAGGTCTGCGCTACTGGCGCGGGATCAGCCAGGCCTGTGCATTCGATTACCAATCTATCGAAGGCAATATCGCCGGCATCCAGTCGCTCAAGCAGCAGAAACAGCGCTTTGGTCAGGTCAGTGTGAATACTGCAACACACGCAACCATTGGCCAGCGTCATGACCTGCACCGGTTCATCGCCAAGCAGTTGGCTGTCGATACCGGCATCACTGAATTCGTTTTCGATCACCGCGATCTTCAGGCCATGTTCAGCCTTGAGCAGATGGCGCAGCAAGGTGGTCTTGCCGGCCCCCAGAAAACCGCTGAGTACTGTTACGGGAATGGGCGCATGCAAACGGAAAATCTCCTGAGCTGAAATGACTGTGGGAGCTCGGCAAGCCGGGCTCCCACAGGTTGTGTCGCCGTCAGTAGCTGTGGTTCAACAGCACTTGGGCCCACTCTTGCCGCCGTAGCGGGCTTCTTGGCGTTCGCGGAAGAACTCCTCGTAGCTCATCATCGGCTTGTCCGGATGCTTGGTCTGCATGTGCTCGACGTAATTGTCGTAGTCGGGCATACCGACCATCAGGCGGGCTGCCTGCCCCAGGTACTTACCCAGTCGACCGAGATCGTTGAACATCACTGCATTCCTCTTGAGTTACGCATCCGGCAGTGCCTGAAACGGGGACTCTTTGTCAGTCCGTTCTTTCTTGTTCAGGGCGCCAATGCCGACCTTGAGAGCAAAGAACAGAATGCTGAAGACCACGAACAGGAACAGGCCGGTCAGGGCCGCGTTGGTGTAAGCGTTGAAGATCACGTGTTGCATCTGACCGATGTCCTTGGCCGGTGCCAGTACCTGACCTGCATCCAATGCAGTGCTGTACTTGTTGGCCAACGCCAGGAAGCCGACTGCCGGGTTCGGATCGAAGAGCTTGATGAAGCCAGCAGTCGTGGTGCAGATCAGCAGCCACACCGCCGGCAGCAAGGTGACCCACATGTAACGCTGGCGCTTCATCTTGATCAGCACCACAGTACCCAGCATCAGCGCAATACCGGCGAGCATCTGGTTGGAGATGCCGAACAGTGGCCAAAGGGTGTTGATGCCGCCCAATGGATCGATGACCCCCTGGTACAGCAGGTAACCCCAGAGCGCCACACAGCCTGCGGTGGCGATCAGGTTGGCAGCCCAGGATTCAGTGCGTTTGAGCGCTGGAACGAAGCTGCCAAGCAGGTCCTGGAGCATGAATCGACCCGCTCGGGTACCGGCATCCACTGCAGTAAGAATGAACAGCGCTTCAAACAAGATCGCGAAGTGGTACCAGAAAGCCATGGTGTTTTCACCCGGCAGCACCTGGTGCAGGATCTGCGCGATCCCCACCGCCAGCGTCGGCGCACCACCGGCACGCGCCAGAATGGTGTGCTCGCCAATATCCTTGGCGACCGCTTCCAGTGCATCAGGTGTGATCGCAAAGCCCCAGCTACTCACCGTCTGAGCCACCGACACCACATCGGAGCCGACGACCGCGGCGGGGCTGTTCATGGCGAAATACACGCCTGGCTCGATCACCGAAGCGGCAACCATGGCCATGATCGCCACGAAAGACTCCATGAGCATGCCGCCGTAACCGATGTAACGGGCGTTGGTTTCGTTATCCAGCAGCTTGGGCGTGGTGCCCGAAGAGATCAGCGCATGGAACCCCGACACCGCGCCACAGGCGATGGTGATGAACAGGAATGGGAACAGGGTGCCCTTCCAGACAGGGCCAGTGCCGTCGGTGAACTGGGTCAGCGCCGGCATTTTCAGCTCAGGTGCGATGATCAGAATACCGATGGCCAGACCGACGATGGTACCGATCTTGAGGAACGTCGACAGGTAGTCACGTGGTGCCAGTACCAGCCAGACCGGCAGTACCGCAGCAACGAAGCCGTAGCCAACCAGCATCCAGGTGATCTGTACACCGGTGAAGGTGAACGCCGGGCCCCAGACCGGATCCGCGGCAACCTGGCCCCCCAGCCAGATGGACAGCAGCAACAGCACCACGCCCATCAGCGAGATTTCCCCGATACGACCTGGGCGGATGTAGCGCATGTAGATGCCCATGAACATTGCGATCGGAATGGTCGCCATGACCGTGAACATACCCCAAGGGCTCTCGGCCAGGGCCTTGACCACGATCAGCGCCAGCACCGCAAGGATGATGATCATGATCAGGAAGCAGCCAAACAGCGCGATGGTCCCGGGAATACGCCCCATTTCTTCACGGACCATGTCACCCAGCGAGCGGCCGTTGCGACGGGTCGACAGGAACAGGATCATGAAGTCCTGCACGGCACCGGCCAGCACCACACCGGCAATCAGCCAGAGCGTACCGGGCAGGTAGCCCATCTGCGCAGCCAGCACCGGGCCGACCAACGGGCCTGCACCAGCGATGGCAGCAAAGTGGTGACCAAACAGGATGTGCTTGTTGGTCGGCACATAGTCCAGACCATCATTGTTGAGCACCGCGGGGGTAGCCCGACGCGGATCCAGCTGCATCACCTTGGTGGCGATAAACAGACTGTAGTAACGGTACGCGACCAGGTAGATAGCCACTGAAGCGACGACAATCCACAAGGCGTTGATGGCTTCGCCACGACGCAGGGCAACCACACCCAGCGCACAGGCTCCTATGACTGCCAGCGCCAGCCACGGAATGTGGCGTAGCAGGCTATTATTGTTGTTCATGGTTTGCTTCCAGCTAGTGGATAAAAGACTGCCTTTCGAGTCTAGCGATACTGTCAGGAAAGACCACCCCCCACGTTGGTCTAGAGCCCTCAACGCGGGTTGAACAATGCTCGTTATGCGCCCTTGCGCGGACCATGGCAAGTGTTGAGCTATAGTCAGGAAGAACCCCGGAGTGACTGAACATGAGCGACCACGAAGAACGTCGACGTTTCCAGCGTGTCACCTTCGATGCCCCAACCCTTCTGCGCCAGGGAGAGCGAAGTTGGGAGGTCGAGTTGCTCGACTTGTCTCTCAAAGGCTTGCTGATCAAGTGTCCAGAGCCCTGGGCTCCCGATCTGACCCAGGATTTCGAGGCCATCGTCACGCTCAGCCCGGAGGTGACGTTGCAGATGCAAGTCGAACTGCGCCATGAAGAGGGCCATCAGTTGGGCTTTATTTGCCTCTATATCGATGTCGATTCAATGAGTCATTTGCACCGTCTTGTGGAACTCAACCTGGCAGACAGCACAGAAATGATGCGTGAGCTGCGGGAATTGATCGAAGTTTAAAATCTTTTAGCCTGCTACCTAGTTTTCCGCTCTTGGCATTTCTGTCCGTTTGGACAGCTTTCCAACCCTTTCCTGTGTCCCCACGCAGCCTTGCGAGGCCTGCGTGCGGGTGTTGGAACGATAACTGCATTCACTTACCGAGCCAAATGGCCTGTAAGACTGTTCCTACGCAAATCTAAAAATTGTATACAATTGTTCTGGCGTTCCCATGCCGGACTTGTCTACAGTAGCGCCACAACAATAAATCAGAGACCCCGTCCATGAATACGTCCTCCCCTAGCACGTCTTCAGCCCCACGTCCCGAAGACGAGAATCTGGGCCTAGGTGCCAACCTGGCGTACGGCCTGCAACACGTTTTGACGATGTATGGCGGCATTGTCGCGGTACCCCTGATCCTTGGTCAGGCCGCGGGCCTGACGCCGGCGGATATCGGCCTGCTGATCGCTGCATCGCTGTTTGCGGGTGGGTTGGCAACGCTGCTGCAAACGCTGGGTCTGCCCTGGTTCGGCTGCCAACTGCCATTGGTGCAGGGGGTTTCGTTTGCAGGCGTGGCGACCATGGGTGCGATCCTCAGCAGTGAAGGTGGCGGCGGCTTGCCTGGCGTCCTTGGCGCTGTCATGGCGGCATCCTTGATCGGGTTTCTGATCACACCAGTGTTCTCGCGGATCACCAAGTACTTTCCGCCACTGGTGACCGGTATCGTCATCACCACCATCGGCCTGACGCTGATGCCAGTTGCAGCACGCTGGGTCATGGGTGGCAACAGCAAAGCTCCCGATTTCGGCAGCATGGCGAATATCGGCCTGGCAGCACTGACCTTCGCCATCGTTCTGATCTTGAGCAAACTGGGCAGCGCAACCATCTCGCGCTTGTCCATTCTGCTGGCCATGGTCATCGGCACCCTGATTGCCTGGTCGCTGGGCATGGCCGATTTCAGCAAGGTTCTGGACGGCCCGCTGGTCGCCATGCCAACACCTTTCCACTTCGGCATGCCGACCTTCCACATCGCCGCCATCCTGTCGATGTGCATCGTGATCATGGTTACCTTGGTGGAAACCTCGGCAGACATCCTCGCTGTCGGTGAAATCATCGACACCAAGGTCGACTCCAAGCGCCTGGGTAATGGTCTGCGCGCCGACATGGCATCGAGCATCCTGGCGCCGATATTCGGCTCGTTCACCCAAAGCGCCTTCGCTCAGAACGTCGGGCTGGTGGCGGTCACCGGTGTGAAGAGTCGATATGTGGTGGCAACCGGTGGAGTGATCCTGGTGGTACTGGGCCTGCTGCCCATCATGGGCCGGGTGATTGCCGCCGTACCGACTTCAGTCCTCGGTGGCGCCGGCATCGTGTTGTTCGGCACCGTAGCAGCCAGCGGTATCCGTACGCTCTCCAAAGTCAGCTACAAGAACAACGTCAACCTGATCATCGTCGCAGCCTCGCTGGGCTTTGGCATGATCCCGATCGCTGCTCCCAACTTCTACGCACAATTCCCTAACTGGTTCGAGACCATCTTCCACTCCGGCATCAGCTCGGCAGCGATCATGGCCATTGTCCTGAACCTGGTGTTCAACCACTTCACCGCAGGCAACTCCGACCAGCAGTCTGTATTCGCTGCCGCCTATGAACGCACCATCCACTACTCGGATATCTCCGCCCTTCGTGACGGTGACTACTTCGAGGACGGCAAGCTGTTCAACGCTGATGGGATAGAAGTTCCAGTCAGGGGGGAAGGCGAGCATGGAGAGCCGCCAGCGCGACGAGAGGCCGTGTCGGAGCATTGATCCGACAGGCTGAAAAAATAAAAGGGCCGGTGCACATGCACCGGCCCTTTGGTTTTATTGGCACCTGATCGTTATTCGAACAGCGCATCCAGCGCCTGTTCCAGCCGGGTTACCGCAATTACCTGCAACCCTGGTGGTGACTCCTTCGGTGCATTGCCCTTGGGTACGATGGCGCGCTTGAAACCATGCTTGGCCGCTTCCTTCAGGCGCTCCTGCCCACTGGGCACGGGGCGTACCTCCCCAGACAGCCCCACTTCACCAAAAACCAGCAGGCCGTTGTCCAGCGGACGATTGCGCAAACTGGACATGATCGCCGCCATCAGCGCCAGATCGGATGCCGTTTCCAGCACCTTGACCCCACCGACCACGTTGAGAAAGACATCCTGATCATGGGTGGGAATACCACCATGCCGGTGCAGGACCGCCAAGAGCATGGCCAGGCGATTCTGGTCCAGACCCAAGGTGACCCGCCGCGGGTTGGACAGGTGGCTGTCGTCAACCAGTGCCTGGACTTCCACCAGCATTGGCCGAGTGCCCTCCCACGTCGCCATCACGACGCTGCCGGGCACCTCTTCCTGGGCTCGGGTCAGGAAGATCGCCGAAGGGTTGGAAACCTCCTTCAAACCACGGTCAGTCATACCGAATACACCCAGTTCGTTGACTGCGCCGAAACGGTTTTTCACCGCTCGCAACAATCGCAGGCGTCCATCGGACTCGCCCTCGAAATACAACACCGTATCGACCATGTGTTCCAGTACGCGCGGCCCAGCCAGTGCACCCTCCTTGGTAACGTGACCCACGAGGAAGATGGCCGTGCCACTCTGCTTGGCGTAACGCACCAACAAGGCTGCACTCTCGCGCACCTGGGATACACCGCCGGGTGCCGACTGCAACTGTTCGGTAAAGATGGTCTGGATCGAGTCGATCACCATGACCTTGGGCTTTTCCAATCGGGCAGTGGCGATGATGGTCTCGATGCAGGTCTCGGTCATCACTCGCAACTGGTCCTGGGGCAAGCCCAGGCGCCGCGCTCGCATCGCGACTTGTTGTTGTGACTCTTCCCCCGTGACGTACAGTGCCGGCATACGGGTAGCAATGGCACATAGGGTTTGCAGGAGGATAGTGGACTTGCCGATACCCGGATCACCACCGATCAGCACCACCGAACCGTCGACCAAACCACCGCCCAGCACACGGTCCAGTTCTGCGCTGGCGGTACTGAACCGTGGAATTTCTTCGATACTGACTTCGGCCAGGGTCTTGATCTGGGCTTGCTGCCCCGCCCAGCCGGTACGGCCACTGGGCGCTGCGCCAGCGCCGCTCTCCAGTACGGTCTCGATCAGAGTGTTCCAGGCACCGCACTCGCCGCACTGCCCTGCCCATTTAGGAAAGGTCGCGCCGCACTCGGTGCAGCCATACATGCGCTTGGCCTTGGCCATGGGGGACAGCCCTCGGAAAAAAGGGACCATGATAGCCGACCTGGGTGACCTGGACCGCTTCAGAAACCGACAAAACTATTCGATATAACTGCAGTCTGTTGCAGCAGCGCGGCGCATGAAGCGGATAGCTGATTTACACTGCGTTTACCAACCTCATCTGTTACAAGGAATAAACCATGGGCGTGCTCAGTGAATTCAAGGCCTTCGCGGTCAAAGGGAATGTGGTCGACATGGCCGTCGGTATCATCATCGGCGCAGCCTTCGGCAAAATCGTTTCCTCCTTTGTAGGCGATGTGGTCATGCCACCCATTGGTCTGCTGATCGGTGGGGTGGATTTCAGTGACCTGGCCATCACCCTAAAAGCTGCTGAGGGTGACATACCCGCAGTGGTGCTGGCTTATGGCAAGTTCATTCAGACCGTCCTTGATTTCGTCATCGTCGCGTTTGCGATTTTCATGGGCGTAAAGGCCATCAACCGCCTCAAGCGCGAAGAAGCTGCGGCGCCAACACTGCCTCCAGTACCGACCAAGGAAGAAGAGCTGCTGGCCGAGATCCGCGACCTGCTCAAGACCCAGAATCGCCAACCCTGACACAACAAAAAACGGCGCCCCCAGGCGCCGTTTTTTGTTGGTGGTCGATTTACCAATAGTTCTCCACCGCCACTTGGCCGGGGCGGCGACTCAAACTCAGTTGCAGGCCCCGCTGCTTGAGCGCCTGGCGAGTGTCATCGATCATCTGCGGATTACCGCAGAGCATGACCCGCGAATGCTCCGGCGTAAGTGCCAATCCTGCCGCACGCTCAAGCTCGCCATTCTCGATCAGGGTAGTAATACGATCGTTCAACGCACCTGGATGCTGCTCTCGGGTAACCACCGGAATGAATTGCAGTTTACCAGCGTATTCGGCCAGGTAATCGCGCTGCTCAAGGCCGGCGATCAAATCCTGATAGGCCAGCTCCTTCGCCTCCCGCACCGAATACACCAGCTTGATCGAGTCGAAACGCTCCCAGGCTTCGAAGTCCTGAAGAATCGACACGAACGGCGCGATGCCGGTCCCTGTAGCCAGCAACCAAAGGTCACGACCATCGACGAAACGATCCAGGGTGAGAAAACCGTAGGCCTGGCGATCGATGAGCAAACTGTCACCCTCCTTCAGGCGACTCAGTTCGCTGGTGAATTCACCACCCGGAACGACAATAGAGAAGAAATCCAGGTGCTCGTCATGCGGCGCCGAAACCATCGAATAGGCACGCCAGACCACACTGCCGTCCGCCTTGGTGACTCCCAGCCGGGCAAACTGGCCGGAGCGAAAGCGAAAGCCCGGATCGCGACTGGTCCGCAGGCTGAACAGGCTGGGGGTCAGCGGCTGGACGTCGAGCAACGTCTGTCGGGTGAACTTTTCAGCGCTGGCAGTCATGGCTTACTCCAAAAAACAGATGCGCCCAGTGTCGCGCAAACCTAGCAGGATAAACACCGTCGGATTGTAATGACATCGTTGCAAAAATCCTTTGAACCCCTGTAACCCCCCGGAGTCCGAAATTTACCTCACCCGTAATTTTCGGCGCTAGAGGTCAAAACCGCAGCACGCAAGCCAGACATTTCCTACACTCCTTCCAGATAACGGAATCAAGTTCTAAAATTAGGGAGATTATCGCCATGAACCAGTGGAGGGAGCGGCAGCTAAAGATTCTGCTGAACGAAACAGATGAAATTAAAAGGTTCGAGCTCACTTCAGCCTTGGCGAAATCACTGAATATGGAATATTTTTCATTTACCGCATGCCGGCATTCCCAAGCCCTGCACCCGCCCGTCGAGACCTTCAACAATTACCCTAAAGCCTGGAATGATCGGTACTGGCAGTGCGCCTATGCTGACATCGATCCGGTTTTCGCCCATTGCCAAGCATCCGCGCTGCCCATTCTGTGGCACGAAGAGGTTTTTCAGTCGACCCCTGAATTCCGCGACGCCTGCTGCTGTCACGGTTTACGCTTCGGTTGGAGTCAATCCCACCACGACGTGCACAAAAACCACAGCATTCTGAGCGTAGCCCGCAGCCATACGCCGGTGAGCATGGAAGAGTTCCACAACAACGCCGGACATACCCTCTGGATGTGTAACTTGATGCACGAGCTGATGCTGGCTCGACAGCTGAAAATGAATCCGCCAGCCTACCAGCTCTCAGACCGCGAACTGGAAGTGCTGAAATGGTCAGCTGCCGGCAAGACGGCGGGAGACATCGCCTGCATTTTGACCCTTTCCCAGAGCACCGTACATTTCCATATCCGCAACTTTATCACCAAGATGGACTGCACCAACAAAGCGGGCGCGATTGGGAAGGCTGGCGTGGACGGTCTACTGGACTGACCCCTTGCGCGGCAAAGCGCTGTAGAATCACGGCCCTGTAACGCTCCGCCGAACTGGCGGTGTGATCTTGCCTCAGAGCCTTACGCCATGCCCTTGTTGACCAGCCCTTTCGCCGAACTCGACCTGCTTCGTCAGCCCGAGCAAGCCAATGACCCTTTGCAAGCCTTCGATGCTGCCGATGAGTACCTTTTGGAACATCTCGCCGAACAGCCATCCGCTGCAAATGCGCGAGTATTGGTGCTCAACGACAGCTTTGGTGCCTTGGCCATCAGCCTGTGCCGCCATGCGCAGGTGACCAGCAGTGGTGACTCGTACTTGGCCAGACTGGCGCTGGAGAAAAACCTGGTGCGCAACGGCCAGCCATTCGACGCAGTGCCGTTCACGCCCGCCAGTACCCACTGGCAAGGTCCGTTCGAGCGAGTGCTGGTGCGCGTCCCCAAGACCCTGGCATTGCTCGAAGAGCAGCTGATTCGCCTGCAGGCGCAACTGGCGCCGGGAGCGCAGGTGATTGCCGGGGCAATGATCAAGCACCTGCCTCGCGCTGCCGGTGACCTACTGGAAAAGTACATCGGTCCGGTACAGGCTTCGCTGGCACGCAAAAAAGCCCGCCTGTTGATCGCTACCGCTCAGACGAAGGGCCCTTTTACCTCTCCCTACCCATCGAGCTATCAACTCGATACACCACGCCTGCACCTGCTCAACCATGCCAATGTGTTCTGCCGCGAAGGCCTGGACATCGGTACCCGGGCGTTTCTGCCCCACCTGCCCAATGATCTTGGCTCTGCCCGGGTCGCCGACCTTGGATGCGGCAATGGTGTGTTAGCCATCGCCAGTGCGCTGAACAATCCGC
This sequence comes from Pseudomonas auratipiscis, assembly GCF_036324085.1. Classification (NCBI taxonomy): domain Bacteria; kingdom Pseudomonadati; phylum Pseudomonadota; class Gammaproteobacteria; order Pseudomonadales; family Pseudomonadaceae; genus Pseudomonas; species Pseudomonas auratipiscis. The sequence goes on along the minus strand of NZ_JAZDCU010000008.1, from coordinate 488 downwards.
AGGCACATTACACCTTGGTCGATGAGTCCTACATGGCCACTCAATCAGCATTGGAAAACTGGCAAGCGGCCCTGGGCAAGCGTGAGGTCGTGATACGCGCCGATGATGGCCTGGCCAGTCAGCCAGCCCAGTCATTGGACGTCGTACTGTGCAACCCGCCTTTCCACCAACAACAGGTAGTCGGCGACTTCCTCGCCTGGCGCATGTTTCAGCAAGCGCGCGAAGCATTGGTGGTCGGGGGGGCGCTGTACATTGTCGGCAACCGCCACCTGGGCTATCACAGCAAACTGGCGCGCTTGTTCCGTGGCGTCGAACAGGTGGCAGCGACCCCCAAGTTCGTGGTGCTTAAAGCGCGCAAGTAAGTCAGTGCAGACAATTTCACCCGGACAAAAAAAGGTTGTTCACGGAATTCCGGGAACTACGCACCGGGGCCTGCTAGCGAGTGAGCACCGGAATGTGGCTCGAATGGCGATGGACATATCCGTTTG